>CALEIL010000250.1 GCA_937876435.1 uncultured Bacteroidota bacterium | reverse complement strand
TCGAAATATACTTTTGACAGATCAAGGCACAACGACTGCTGTATAGACCGGGTTATATGAGGGAGGAGCAACGATGAGATGTCAAAAGAGAAGCACAGATCATTGACTCTACACGTAATTTTTGTAAAGTCGAAAATGGTAAAGTTACACTTTAATAAATATTATGTATAGAATAGTAAATCAATTTATTACAGTATTGATACTAGTAATATTGACCACATTTTCAAAGACCCTGGCTCAACCCAGCTCCAGTGAGAAATCAGACCAGGAAATGATCTGGATCGACAGCGTCTGGGCGGGGCATCCGGTCGGATTTAGTTTGTTGA
The DNA here is from genome assembly GCA_937876435.1 of uncultured Bacteroidota bacterium. Lineage (GTDB taxonomy): Bacteria > Bacteroidota > Bacteroidia > Chitinophagales > Saprospiraceae > Membranihabitans. The sequence continues at coordinate 4,245 of CALEIL010000250.1, read as the reverse complement.
CAGAAGGGAATCGACAGTACGTCGCGTATTATAACGCCAATCGAAATATGGTTCTTGGCCAGCGCGATCTGAAAGATGATCATTTTGAACTGCACGTTTTACCACCAACGGATCGCAAAACCTCCGGTGGAACCAGCACGGTGGTCGTGTGGGACAGTCACAATTATGTAACTCTGGCTATTGACCAGGATGGATATATTCACCTCTCCGGCAATATGCACGTACATCCCCTTACGTATTTTCGAAGTAAAACGCCGCACGATATTTCCCAAATGATCCAAATCAGGAATATGGTGGGTTCTGAGGAAGATCGCTGTACGTATCCCAAATTCATGAAAAACAGAGAGGGTGACCTGATCTTTCATTATCGCGATGGTGGTAGCGGAGACGGCAATGAAATTTACAATATTTACAACACCGAAAACCAGTCATGGAGCCGGTTACTGGATGCTCCTCTGACCGATGGACAAGGCCTGATGAACGCGTATCAATCCCAACCTGTCCTGTTACAGGATAATTACTATCACGTATATTGGGTGTGGCGGGATACCCCGGATTGTGAAACCAATCACGATCTGTCCTATATCAAAAGCCCTGACCTTAGACACTGGTACAATGCTTTTGGTGACCCGGTAGATATATCCGTCACCATCGATAACAAATCGGTCATAGTGGATCCTATCCCCGTCAACGGAGGTATCATCAACCTGGCCGCTCGTCTGTGCCTCGATGATCAACTGAAACCGGTTTTCGTGTACCACAAATACGATGAAGCCGGAAATCTCCAGTTTTATATCGCGCAAATATCTGATGACCACTGGACCTATAAACAAATTACAGACTGGGATTATCGATGGGAATTTAAAGGTCGTGGAAGTATTGTTTCTGAAGTACGGATCAGAGGATTCGAAAGATCAGATGAAGGATATCTGGTCCATTTTTACCATATAAAGTATGGCGAAAAGACCCTGGTCCTCGATCACGATTTTAATATCACAGAGACCCGGAACCGAGTCGAAATAGGGTTACCAACTTTCGAACCTGAGGGGGAATTTCCTGGTTTGGAGATCCGAACCCAAGGGGATGAAGGAGAAACCGACGGAGGGACGTACCTTTTGAAGTGGGAAACGTTACCCAATAACCGGGATCTGCCCCGACCCAAACCATGGCCACCGGCCAGTCAATTGTACCTGATAAAAAGAAACTAATGTAGAGACAAATCACGATTTGTCTCGTAATATGATTTATCTTGTGAATCACGATTTGTCGTGGGTTCATTACCAATTTATTGATACATTTGGTTGAAAATATACAATGACATTTATGACATGGAGGTATGATGTTTTCCTGTATGTGGTATTGCTATCCCTGGTTTTCTCATCGTTGGTGGAAGCCCAGGTGAGAGAAGTTCACATCAAAGCCGTGGGAGGATTACAATTTGATGTAGTGAGATTTACGGCGGAACCTGGAGAAAATATTCGGATCGTATTGACCAACGCTGATGATATGTTTCACAATATGTTGTTCACCCAGCCCGGGGAACGGGAATCGGTCGTGAAAGCCGCTTTTCAACTGGCCGAACGCGGACCAGATTTAGAGTTCATTCCGGAAACGGACGTTGTTTTATGGAGTATCGGTGTCCTGGGACCTGGCGAAACGGCGGAACTCGATATCAAAGCACCTTCTACTGAAGGAATATATCCGTACGTGTGTACGTACCCGGGTCATGGCAGTGTCATGTACGGGGCCATGTATGTGACCCGTGGGAAAATTCCCGACATCAGTGATGATACGAATATTCCTGCACACAGGAGGGATGCATCGTTAGTTACCGGGTCAAAAATGAATCACGAACACGACCAACCCCTCTGGCATCCATACGAAATGGTCCCCCCATATTGGTATCGGATATTCATGCCCGATTCGGGTCCCGCCTCGATAGCTGTCAACCTGGATGATTCAATTTTTTATTGCTGGGACGCTGGGCTTTGCCGATTGCGTTATATCTGGAAAGGAGAATTTCTGGATATCAGCAAGCCATGGTCCATCAAAGGGGATGCGAGTGCCAGGGTGTTGGGTGAAGTCTTCTATAGAGAAAATCGCTTTCCGCTGGATTTTGGATCAGATGATGTGAAAGTTGAATACCATGGATATAGTCTGGTCGAAGGAGGCTACCCCCAGTTTTATTATTCAGTCAATGGAGTAGATGTGTACGAACTGGTCCGGCCTCTGAAAACCGGATACGGGATCCGACGTCAGTTTAGAATAGGCCCGGGTATCGAAAAATTATATTTCCGGAGCGATTCATCAGACGATGTCCACCTGGAATCCGATCTGGGTACCTGGTCCGGGAAGAAATTGGAAATTGAGGCACTTAGTCCTTTTGGATTTGAAATTAAAATGATATGGCCGGAAGAGAAACATTGAAATTTATCGGGTGGCTGACTGCCTGGGTCTGCGGCCTGCTGCTGTGCTTTGAATGCACGGATTCCATCGATACAGAATATAATTCAAATCCAGATAAATCCTATGTCATCGATTCTATTGCAATGCCTTCGGGATTGAGCGGAGAGGTCGGGGCACTGGAATTTTCACCATCGGGCAAACTCATCGCAGCTTTCCGGAGGGGGGAGGTGATGGTATATGACCCGGAAACGAAGGAATGGACAGTATTTGCCCGTGGGCTACATTTGCCTTTGGGACTACTGGTCCGGTCTGATACAGAGATTTTGGCCATGCAGTATGCTGAACTGACCAGGTTGGTCGATACTGATCTCGATGGGAAAGCGGACGTATATGAAAATGTGACGGACGATTTCGGTCTGGGAGGAAATTACCATGAATTTGCCTACGGACCCGTAGAAGACGAGTCCGGCAATTTGTACATCGGACTCAACTCCACTTCAAACGGTGGGGTGATGATGGACGAATTGAGGGGTGAATTGAATGAAGATGGTCTGACTGAGAAAGGGTTGTATTCGGCTGTTCCCTACCGGGGATGGATTATGAAGTTGACTCCGGATGGGAGACTGCATCCATTCGCATCGGGTTTCAGATCACCCAATGGTCTGGGATTTGACGAAGAAGGAAGGTTATGGGTTACGGACAACCAGGGGGATTGGGTGGGGACCAGTCCTCTATTTCACGTAGAGGAAGGTCAGTTTTACGGACATCCTCCCAGCCTGGTGTGGACCGAAGGTTGGGAAGGGGGCAAACCGATCGACAAGGGGGTAGAATATCTGGATTCACTGAGAACCAGGCCAGCTGTATTGTTTCCTCACAATATCATGGCGAATTCACCCACCCAGCCCATCAGCATAGCGACCGGTCATAAATTTGGTCCCTTTGATGGGCAGTTGTTGGTCGGTGAAATGAACCAGCCCCGAATTGTGAGGGTGATCGTGGAGGAAATTAATGGGCAATGGCAGGGAGCCAGTATTCCTTTGATAGATGGACAAGGATTGCACAAAGGGAACAATCGGTTGGTTTTTGGACCGGATGGTGATTTGTGGGTGGGACAAAATGCCAGTGGTTGGGCCGGGTCTTCGGGAATTCAGAGGATTGCATTTACAGGGAAAATCCCGGTGGATGTTCAAACTATCCATTTGACCAGCGGCGGGTTTAATCTGAAATTTACCACCGAAATGGAGAAAACGGCTATAGAGAAAAAAGAGAATTATTCCATCAGAAGTTATTTCTATTCGTATCACTCCAAATACGGTTCTGATCAAATGGACGTGAAGGAAATTGGGATAGACGACATTGAAATTTCTAATGATGGAATGGAGATTCAGTTGAATTTATCTCCTATGGAAAAAGACAGGGTATATGAAATCCATTTAAACGGTTTTAAGTCGGTGACAGGGGATACTTTGGCCAATAATTTAATCTGCTACACCATCAATGAATTGCTGGATTATTAAATTTTCTATAATGAATATAAGGTATTCCGGAGACCTGAAATGCATGTTGCTTTTTATTGTTTGTATGGTTTCAGGACCTCCATTAATATTTTCCACTAATGTCAGGGATTTTGGAGCGGTAGGCGATGGAGTGGCCGATGATACGGATGCCATATACGCTGCCATACAAGCTGCGGAAGATGGTGAGATATTTTTTAGCAAAGGTAGGTATCGGATCACCAGGAGCATCGATATTGAGCTGAGTAAACTCGGACCTATGGTCATCAGAGGTGTGGCGAGTGCATCGACCGTTCTTATGGACGGCCAGGGGGCGACATTTATC
>CALEIL010000249.1 GCA_937876435.1 uncultured Bacteroidota bacterium | reverse complement strand
ATTGATAGCTACTTAAATTTCCGCACACTAGCCCTTACCACAGAAATTTGAATAAGACCCGGATGGGGATTGAATGTTCTCAAATTTGGTACTACCAGCTGATTAATTTTGCGAAATCAAATTTCAACTTCCGAATATCGCATCCCATATCACATCGTACATCTTTTCGGGCTTGATAGCACCACCGGGAAGTGGGGTATTTGCGATACATACCGGATGAAATTGTTCCGGAACGAAAGGACTGCCATGGCTACCTTTTATCAGGGTGGCATCGAGAGATATCACATCCAATATATACCGAAATCCGAGTTTTTTCCTCAAAAGTTTATAACCTGCCCGCGCTTTGATCAATGGATTTCTCTGATCAAAAAACATTTCTGCCGGGTCATATCCGGGTTTTTTATGGATCTGCACACTACGCGCAAAATCTGGTGCCCGTTCATCATCCTCCCAGAAATAATAGGTAAACCAGGAATCATCGTCCGAAATGACTATCAGATCTCCAGCGCGTTCATGATCGATGCCCCATGTCTTTTTATCTTCTGAATCCAGTATTTTCCGGATGCCGGGCGTGGATTCCAAAACATCCCTGACCGACTGTTGGATCGAAGGATCGTTGATATAAACATGAGCGATCTGATGATCAGCCACCACAAACGCCCTGGAAGCTCCCGCATCCAAAAGTTCCCGGTTATTCTCTTCGCGGATCGCCAGCCATCCTTTTTCTCTGAATATACGATTGAGATGAACCGGCTGATGAACCGGGTTAATTCCGTATTCCGATAGCAAAATTATACGAGCACCCTGTTTCTCATAGTGATTGACCAGATCGGCGACAATTTCATCAATTTCCCGAAGACTTTGAGCAGAACGGGGATCCTCATGGCCGTATTTCTGCAAAGCGTAGTCCAGGTGCGGGAGATATATGAGCGTGAGGGTCGGATCGTGCTTGTGGTCGACAATCATGGAAGCCTCCGCAATCCATCGGCTGGATTTTACATTAGCTCCCGGTCCCCAAAAATTGAACAGTGGGAAGACACCCAATTCTTCCTGTAGTTCGTCCCGCAATGCAGCCGGAAAGGTGTAACAATCCGGAGCCTTCACTCCGTCAGCCCTGTATTGGGGTCGGGGAGTGGCAGAGTATTCTACATCACTGTACATATTATACCACCAAAACATCTTGGAACAGGTGAAATCCGGATTTTGGGATCTTGCATTTTCCCAAATCTTGGATGATGAAACCAAATGATCGGATTGCTTCCAGAATTTCACTTCGGCTTCGATCCGGTCATACCATCCGTTCCCTACTATGCCATGATCAGAAGGATTCCGGCCTGTAATGTAGGTGGATTGGGACGAGGTGGTAAGTGCCGGGAAGGGGGGGGTGATTTTGGAAAAATGATGATCCTTCTTGTACCGGTTCAAAAAAGGGGTATGAGCACCAATGACGCTTTCACTCAATCCCACGATATCAATCACAACAGTTTTATTCATGGTGAACACTTTGATTTTGAATGATGTCCCCGATATATGCAAACTCCCGGACGATGGATTCTCCCATCGGTCTCTGAAGAGTATCCGGTAATACATCCCAGGTATAAGTTTCAATTTCTAAAAAATCAGACAATGGTTTTTGACGGTGTATATCCAAAATTTCATCGATATAGTCCCGCGTGGAATGGAGTTCACCGTATTCCTGGGTAAACAATGGTACATGAAAATGAATCCTCCATTCGTTCCCTGGGGAATTGTCAGTCTCTTTTTCCAGGGCAGGTCCCAGGTCTTTATATTTCTCTAGTATACCGGTGGGCTTCCGGATCACCACCTGATGCAGGTACTGCGATTCGTCAAAAGTTTTCAGGATCGCCGGATTTCCACTCGGGGGTAGACGCAATGCAGAACTTAATTGTATCCTGCCAATTGGGATATTGAGGTGATCCAATCGTTCCGTAAGCTCCCGTTGATTTTCAAATTCAACTGCCATATGGCACACATCGTAGCACAACCGAATATGGCGTCGGACGATAGCATTGACTTCAGTTTCATCCAATCCTTTGTATTTCAATTGTTCATGCGCCATTGGAATAAGTATTGCTTTATACCAGTGGATGAATTCTTGCCCGTTTTCCAGCAAACCATCAGGCTCTGGTTCGATATCAAGATGAATGATTTGACCAGTCGCCAGATGAAGATGATGAAGATATTCCAACACTAGCATAATATTTCTGGTGGCCGTCTCGATCGCCTCGTTGGTTTGCTCAGCATCCATGAACCAATGCCGGTAAGATAGTGGCGGAGTTGAAATGCCCCCCGTCTTCATATCTTCAGGTAAAATTTTTGCGAGGATATCGATCAGTCTTTTCGTGTATTCTACCCGATCGGAAGTGGTCCAGTCTGGGATATGCACCTGATCTTTGATCACCGTATCGTGGAACTGTCCGTAAGGAAAGCCATTGATGATAAAGACATACATCTGATGATCACCGAGCCATTCCTGAAACTCTTTCAATGTATTCCGATTCCCTAGATCCAGGGACATTTGATTGCTGACCCTCAACCCCAGACCCATTTTCTCTGAGGGAGAAATCTTTGATTTTATCTCCGGCAAATAAGTCCGTAATTCCTGGAAATGGGAATTCCAGTCCTCTCCGGGATGGATGTTGGTGCAATATGTCAGATGGCCCGCTCTAGTTTTCATGATAGCTCGCAAATTGAGTGACCATTTGAAGTGCTTTTTTCATCCGGTCCGTATCGATTTCATGGACTTCAAAACCATGGCCGATGCTATTCAGCAAAGTAACGCTCAATTGACCGCCCAGATGTTCCCGGAATTCTTCCAGCCCCTTGAGAATTTTTTCGCTTTCGAATCGATGCAAATACTCGAATGAGGGACCAAAACCCAAATTTTCAAAAAGGTTTCTGATGCGCTCGGTTGATTCGTGATCGATGTAACCCATCAGATTGGAATATATCGTGTCCACTACAATTCCTACGGCCACGGCTTCCCCGTGCCGGATTTCATAGCCGGTCAGATCTTCAAGTTTGTGAGCAGCCCAGTGGCCAAAATCCAGCGGACGCGCGGATCCTTTTTCAAAGGGATCGCCATTCGTAGTGATATGGTGAAGGTGCAACCTGGCGCATTGTACGATCGATTCCTGAAGGGCCTCTTCTTCAAATTCTTTTAATGAAGTAGCGTGCTGTTCTATCCAATGAAAAAAAGTGTGATCCTTGATCAAAGCCACCTTAACAGCTTCAGACAGCCCCGCCCGTTTATCGCGATCGCTCAGTGTCTGTAAAAACGTAACATCATTCCACACCGCTTCAGGCGGCGTAAAGCTGCCGAGATAATTTTTTTTATTGAAATAATTGATGCCGTTTTTGACACCGATGCCCGAGTCATTTTGGGACAACACGGTCGTGGGAATTCTGATATGCCTGACTCCCCTATGGGAAATGGCAGAGGCATAACCCACCGCGTCGAGAAAAGCACCTCCTCCGATAGCTGCCACGTAAGAATGACGATCGATGCCATGACGATCGATAGCCTGGAGGATATCCTCCTGGACGTCCCGGTTATTTTTGATCAGTTCTCCCCCTGGGAAAATATAAATTTTATCGATCAAACTTACATGGGGAATACCGGTAAAATGGGTTCTTATCCTGGAGACAAGATCAGGATGATGGTCTGAGACCCCCTGGTCGACCATAAAAACGATTTTCGGAATCTGAACTTTAGTCAATTTTTGTTCAGAAAAAAAGTTTGAGATTAACCTGTTGTTCAGGTCAAACAGATCCTTTGTAAAATGAATCTCATACCGGTAGGGAATCGTAAATTCCGCTGTCAGCGAGGTCTGAGAAAAATTGTATGATCTTGATTTATCCATTTTGTAATCTATATGCTTCACAAAGTTGACACATTAATCAGGTAACAGAAAAATACTTACCTAGTTTTTTTGAAAGAGGCAATAATAGTAAAAGAACAAAAGCCCAATACCAATAATCTGTCATACTTACC
>CALEIL010000248.1 GCA_937876435.1 uncultured Bacteroidota bacterium | reverse complement strand
GAGATGATTCGACTTGTTGGTGTTCAGAGAATTTGTGTTTTGCCAAATTAATTGGCTTTGGGCTGTTTTGCAGTAAGCCTGATCCCGGGTCCCGAGACCCTTATCCCTCAATTAGTCCTTAGTCTTAGCAAGAAGTTTAAGGCTTGAAGGTTGAAGTTCATTTTTTACTCATTTCCTTGAACAAATCTGTTGTTAATTGTTCTAACAATAGATTTTACCGTTAATTACACCCGAACTGCCATTAAAGCCAACGTTATATGATTCTACAAGCCCAAAAAACCGGCGAAATGCTGGAGGACTTCAATTCCCGGATTCTGGATTTGCTATCCTCCTGGGGAATTACAGGCTCCGGACTTGTACTGGCCCATTTGGGATTGATGATTGTGGCCATATCTATTATTATATTCGTCATCACCCCCATCGTACGGGTGATGATCAACAAGGTATTGTCCAAATGGGCCGAAAAATCTACGACTCAGTTTGACGATTTGCTGGTCAAAAATAAGTTTGCCTGGTATCTCACTCAATTGATCCCGGTCATCATCATTTCACTGTCCATCCCCATCATTTTTTACAATTTTCCGGACTGGATTATATTCGCAAACAAACTGGTTGATATATACGCCGTTTTTCTCAGTTTGTGGATCATCCGGTCATTGCTCAGGACGCTGGTGGACTACGGCAGGACCCTGGAATCTCTGCGGGACAAACCCCTGGAATCGTATCTGCAGGTAGTCATGATCGTTCTCTACGTTATCGGTATATTATTGTCATTTTCCATTTTGACGGGCAAATCATTGTGGACCTTCATCACCGCCATGGGCGCTGCCTCTGCCATATTATTGCTCGTATTCAAGGACACCATTCTGGGATTTGTAGCCAGTATCCAGGTGGCCACCAACGATATGGTTCGGATAGGAGACTGGATCCAAATGGACAAACACGGAGCAGATGGTGATGTGATTGAAATTACCCTGAGTACGGTGAAAGTGCAAAATTGGGATAAAACGATCACTACGATCCCCACGTACAGCCTGATTTCCGACTCTTTTATCAATTGGCGGGGTATGCAGGATTCCGGTGGAAGGAGAATCAAACGTCCCATCAATATTAAGATTTCCAGTATTCGCTACCTGAGGGATGAAGAGGTTGATGAATTGAAAAAAATCCAACTCCTGAAACCATATATAGAAAAAAGGCAAAATGAAATCAAGGAATACAACAATACATACGCTCCACACAGGGATATCCCCGTCAATGGACGCAATCTGACCAATGCCGGACTTTTCAGAAAATATATCGAATTGTACGCTGAACAACGCCCCGACATTAACAAAAATATGACTTTTATGGTGAGACAGCTCGCGCCGACGGCCAATGGCCTGCCAATAGAATTGTATTTCTTCACAGAAACGACAAAATGGACTATCTATGAAGGCATCATGTCTGATATATTCGACCATTTATTGGCAGCCATCAAATACTTTGATCTTGAAGTCTTTGAAAACCCGGCTTCCGACGATCTGAGGAGTTTGGGAGGAATGAAATCCATAGAGGAATAAGGATTTGAATTATCCGGGTTTTATTCAAGGGTAAAGGCGCTACCCTCTCTCACCTGCTCGGCGGCAAGCTCCTTCCCCCAGGCCCGCACTGCCGGAAGAAGCTTGCAGGGCTGCGAGCGGGCTGATAGAGCGGCTTTCGGCTTCGTTCTTGAAGGCACTTCCCCCTCCCACCAGCTCAGCCGCAAGGTCCTTCCCCCACACTCCTCAATGCAAACCGCTTCTATGATCCCCGGAGAAAAAATCCAACCGTCCCAGAAGCCGGTCCAGAAAGCTGGAATCTGCATTTGCATTTAAGGGCTGTGACCAAAGATCCGGCTGACCCGCATCCATCCAGGCCGAGTACCACACCGAACCCACCGCCCGGATCGATTCTATCCACCGCTCCTGAACCATGCCATCCATCAGTTCCATATAGGCCCTGGTCAGTTCCGGACATTGCGTCCGCACCAGATTACTTCCCCGCTCCTCATAACAATAATGATTCTGTTGGGAGACTCTTTCCCTCGCCAACTTCTCTTTCTCCAAAACTTCCGATACCAGACTGTAACTTGTCCTGACGATATTCCAGATAAATTCGTGGATATCCCCGATATATTGCGCCCGACCCGCGAGTGAATTGAAATGCGTTTCTTCGAACAATTCCGGGATCCGGCTTTCCCAAAATGCATGGATCCCGATCTGGTCTGTAAATTGACCGTTGTAATTACTCGTGGTGTGCAGAGGCACGTGGGCATCCCCGATGTAGTGGCCGATATCGGCACAAATCCTGCGTACTGCGTCCGGATTCTGTGAAGCCATTTCAACCACCAATCGATCGTATAATCTTTCGACCACGTAAGGAACTATTCCATGATGGCTAAAAGAATCGACAAAAATCAATTCACCATCCCGGCCCGGATACAAAAAAGATGAAATCTTCAAGGTCGAATCGCTATAATGCGAAAAAACTTCCTGCCTCAAAGCAAACGAGTCCACCATCATACTATAATCTGAGGAAGTAAATTCCAATCGGCCGTCTTTTCGCCCGCGAGGATTCAGTCGACGGACGCCATCCCCTTCGTGCCATTCCCAATGCCCCATCAAAATTCGATCGGTCGTATAATCACCGCTCAAAAGTAATGAGTCTTCGCGATACCATCGGTCCAGGTCGATGAAATGCCGGGGACCTTCTCCGGGAGTAGCGTACCGTCGCCGGTCAGGATCCACGGCATGCTCTCTCAAATATGATATATGAGTTTTAAAAAACCGGTTGAGTGGAGGGGGAATGGTGAGTGCGGCATAAAAATTAATCTTCCGGTGCGCATAAAATCCCCAGTCCGACGCTAAAAACGAAAAACAGGTCAGACTAAGCATAAAACACATCACGTATATTCCACCGGTCGGTCGCATAAAATACTATGCTTAAAAATCAGATCACTATTGATCGGATGCATAATGGATCGGGCCTAGACCTGGCGCTTCCTGATCGATCCGGGATGGGGTACCGCTACTCTACTGCTGAGGTTACCAAAAACGGAGAAATCCTGAAGTCAGCGCACCAGGAATTACTGGCCAAAGTCCTTTAAAGATACAAAATGTTCGTATCCGGTGAAAATCTTTTGCATCAAAAGATGTTGGGTCAGAAAAATCGAGCGGTCGTTGTAATCGGTGTAATACCGTTCGACCCGGTCGGGTCTCAGGCCATCTTCCTGATAATCGATCCACACCGTTGGATAAAATTCAAGCTTTTGAACCTGGTTCATTTCATCCTCCACGGTGAGCGTACAAAACGGTGTCGAAGCATCGAGCAAAGGTCGCTTACTACCATCCAATACGGCCTCTGCAAACAGTTGATTGAGCTGTTCCAGATAGGCATCCAAAAGGAAAGGGTGAACCGGCAAACTTTCAGCCCCGGATTGATACAAAGGCTTCAATTGATATCCGTCCTCCGTTTTCTCCATCACCAGACTTTCTTCCTGGCGGGCTGGATAATCCAGAGTGAGCGATTGGATGGACCTGATCGGTCGGAGCAATTGGCGGGAACTCCAATCCAGCCTGGACATTATGTATCTCGATCTCAAACTCCCTTCAAATCCTGGTATATTGACAATGACCGGCCATTCGGAATCCTCACGGATCATCAGCGTTCCGCGCTCATCCGGCGTCACCCCTCCCACATAAAAGACTAACATGGATTCCCCGTTTTTATCTTTCACATCAAACCGCACACCATTGCTTCCCAAATCCCGGACCACATTCTTCAGGGCATTATCGGGAATCAGGGCAGATACCCGTTGGTCGTGAATGGTCCCCAGCAGATTGTTGACAGCGTGTACCCTGGCTGGTTCTCCATTGATGGTCCAGGTCTTGTCCTCCCTCCTCAACTGGATTCTCTCTCCATCCCGATGGAGAATATCTACGAAATAAACCCTACTCGTATCCCCGATATGGAGTACCAGTTCTTTCCGGATATTCCCTTCCTTTCCGTCTCTGACCTGCCACCAGGTCACAGCTGCCAGTGCAAATACAACCAATGTGGCTACTATCCATCGTATCATACCCGAGTATATTTCCTTTTTCTGAAAAATCTCCAGATCAACGAGAGCAACAACATAGCTGCGATCGGAAAAATCGAATTAACCGCCTGAACCCAGGTCTTATTAACTGCTACCGTTTGTTGGTCCAATAGTCTCATTTCCATTTTTTTGGCTCTCAGTGGGAGAATAGTTCCCATGCCGGTCATATATTCTACCGCATTGTTGAGAAAAGATTTATTGTCAAAGGTATAATTTTCGTACGGATCAAAACCCAGCGGCTGTGGTTGCCTCCTTTGGGCATCAAAGCCATTGCGGGCAATATCCCCGTCGGATACGACCATGATCTGGGTATATTCGGAGTGATCCTGAAACGACATACCGAGTTCGTCCAGCCCCTGATTCATTCCAGGGGTGACTCGGTTTTGATACAGGGATTCAAACTCGCCTTCCACCATATAGGCCATCGCTAGATTGGAATGACTGAAGGCGGTTATATCGGGTTCGTACCGAACTATATCGAGAGATATATCTACCGGATTAAACTGGTAGCGGGCGTAGGTACCCGCCCTCAGAAGAGCCGTTTTTCGCATAGGGGATTCCAGTGGTTCGATGACAGAAGCATATTTTAACTGGATCCTGTCGAGGCCTTTGGTCACCGGAAAATCTTCGGCCGGTATGGCGGCCAGATAATAATACCATGGAAAAAGTTCGTATTGGTTTTCGCCTCCCATCTGGCCAACCACCATGGGTCGTCTTGTATTCTCCAGACTTAGAATCAGATTGGACTGGATTCGGATACCGTATTTGAACAACAAATCATCCAGGTTGAGATCGTAATTCGTACTCACGTATTGACCGTGCATTCTTAGGCTATCCTCGCTCACGTTCATTTTATCCAATAGAAATATCAGTCGTCCTCCCCGCATCAGGTATTGATCGATTTTGAATTTATCCTGTTCTGAAAATGGCGAAGTAGGTTTTGCAATCACCAGGACATCAATCCGGGGAGGAATGGCTACGATCGAATCAAGATCTACCCGGCTGGTGTTGAAATAAGAATGTAGACTGCGCTCCCAGTCGGCGGTTTCTGCCATCGTGAGTTCACCATGACCGGCTGTAAACACGACGTTTTTCTTGCGTTCCTGAAACAGTCTCATCAGGGAACTGGTGAATTTGTATTCCAGCATAGCGGTTGACCGGGCGATCGTTTGATCGTTGGGCACTCCAGCTCGCTCCGATTCCAGAAGACTCACGTACACCCTTTTCATTCCAAATTGCACCAACGCATAGGGGAAGATCAGCTTCTCGGTGGATTCCTCCTTGATCGTCAACCGGACGGGAACCAGGCCGTTGTTGACGAATTCCTCCCGTTGGCGGTTCACTTCTTCCACCGTACCCACCGATGGATTGTCGTACCGGACCATGATATTGGGGTTTTTACGGCTCATTTGAGTCAGAATACTCCGGGTATTCTTTTCGAGTCTGGTAAAGATCGCCGGAAAATCCCCGGTCAGGTATACGGTCACCATCACGGGTTGTGAAATGGCGTCCACAAGATCCAGCGTGGTGGGTGAAAGCGTGAAACGCTGGTCATCCGTGAAATCCCATTTCGCATTCCATCTTTCAGCCAGTACGTTGACCACGATCAGCCCCACAACGATCAATACGATAGCCCATATTTTACCTGCGTATTGCTTCATTGGTTCCGGATATTTTGAATCCGCCACCAGGTCATCTGGAGAAACAGATAAGTCAATGAAAAAATATACACGATGGACGACAACGAGATCAATCCTTTCCCCATTTCTTCGTAGTGAAAATCAAGGCCCAGATACTGAATCCAATAATCCCACACACCGTAAAAAACCGGAAGACTACTGATCAGATAAAAAGCCCAGTAAAAGATAGCACATAAACTGATCGCCAGCATCAGAGCGGTCACCGGAATCGACACCATGGCGGATGCAAACAGACTAATGGCTGTGAATACGATCACAAGCAGGATCAAGCCGATGTAACTGCCTGTGATGGCGCCCAAATCTATGTTGCCCACAGGGTTGGCCAGATAATACACCGTGACTACGTACAGGAGGGTAGGTAGCAATCCAATGACCACGATGATCAGTCCACTTAAAAATTTGGCAGCCAGTATCTGCATTGAACCGATCGGCCGGATCAAAAGTAAATCCAGGGTTCCTCCTGCCAGTTCACCTGAAATGGATTCCATATTGAGGGCGGGTATTAGAAAAACCAATAAGACTGGTGTATAGGAGAAAAACTGATCCAGACCGGCGTAGTAGCCCTCCAGTATGCCAAAATTGGGCAGGTACCACAGCAGCAAACCGAGGATCAAATAGAAAATGACCAGGCTCATAACCGAAGTCATCTGACTGAAAAACCGACTCGTGTCTTTTCGTACTATGGCAAAAACGGCCTTCATTGGGTCAATTTTTCAAATAGTGAAGCCATACTGGTTTGCTCAACCCTACTTTCCAGCAAAGGGGTGTTTTGCGCCTTTGTCCAGTCGTACAAATCCCGGCGCATATCTTTCCCTGACCGGGCCACCAATCGAACTTTGTGACCGTCGAGGATCTCGCAGTACTCCATGGAATCAATTTTCCTGAGTTGTTCTTCATTCACTGTCCTGCCCAGTTCCGCTACGATGATCTGTCGTCCGTCCTGCTGGGCCTGAAGGGAGGCCAGTGAATCGAAGGCTCTGAGTTTTCCATCGTGAATGATCAGCAACCGATCGCAGAGCTGCTCTACTTCAGAAAGGATATGAGAACTGAATATGATGGTTTTGTCTGCGGCCAGTTCCCGGATCAGCAGACGTATGTCGGCGAGTTGATTGGGATCGAGTCCGGATACCGGTTCATCGAGAATCAAAATCTCAGGGTCGTGCAGAATGGCGATCCCCAGGCCCACTCTTTGCCGGTAACCTTTGGATAGCTGCCGGATTCGCTTATTGGATTCTCTGGTCAGACCCAGCCTTTGGATCGTCCCTTCGATTCTCTCGTCGGGTACCCTATGAATCCGGGCATAAAATTGCAATGCCTCCCGGACGTACATATCGAGGTACAACGGGTTGCTTTCAGGCAGGTAACCGATAAATTTCCTGGCTTCCGTGGGTGATTCCCAGATATCCAGATCCTGATACAGCACCCTGCCCGAGTCGGGTTTGAGCAAACCGGCCATCATCCTGAGTGAAGTAGTTTTCCCAGCACCATTGGGTCCCAGAAATCCAAGAACCTCTCCGTGGCGCGCTGTAAAACTCAGGTCATCCACAGCGGTCTGTTTTCCGTATCGTTTGGTCAGATTTTCAACTGTGACACTCATATTACTTTTGCGGGTTTTCTTGATCCAGTTTTTGAATCGCATCAACCAGTGCGTGGAGACTCCAGGCATCATCCACTGAAAATTCCCCTATCCGGGTCCGTCTCAATTCAGACAAATATCCTCCACTGTTAACTAAACGGCCAAAATCATCTGCAATTGCCCTGATGTAGGTTCCTTTGGAAACTGAAATTTTGAATTTTATATCCGGGAAATCCCGGTCATCCAGTTCAAAATTATGGACCTCAGCTTCGCGCGATTTGATCCGAACCTCCTCTCCTTTCCGGGCCAGTTCGTACATACGCCGACCATCGACTTTCACCGCGGAATAAATGGGTACATTCTGAATGATGGTCCCTGACAATCGTTGCCTGGCCATTTCAAGATCCTCTTTTGTAATATGTTCCACCGGAAATGTGGCATTGATATCCATTTCCCTGTCAAAGGTGGGAGTCGTGGCTCCCAGGGTAATAATACCGGTGTATTCTTTTTCCTGATCCTGATAGGTCGATATCGATTTGGTCAGTCTGCCGGTGCACACGATCAGCAAACCGGTCGCCAATGGATCCAGGGTACCGGCGTGACCCACCTTATATTTTCGGGACTTAATGGTTTTTTTAATTACGGAGCGGAGTTTTGCTACCACGTCAAATGAGGTCCAGTGGAGCGGTTTGTCCACCAAAATAACCACGCCTTCCTCCAGGGATGGTATGCTAAGATTTCCAGAGATGTTATTCATGCAAAGTAATGTAATCCGATCGTAAAGATACCAGCCAGCACGCAGTATATGGTAAAGTAATATAATTTACTTCGTTTGACGATGGCGACCATCCATTTACACGCCCACATACCGACCAGAAATGACGCGATAAATCCGGCACCGAGAGCCACCCAGGAAGTTTCTGCCAATACGACATCTTCCGTGATCAGGTCCTTGGCTATTTTTCCAAATATCAATGGGACCACCATCAGGAAGGAAAAGCGCGCTGCTTTTTCGCGGTCAATACCCAGCAAAACGCTGGTGGAAATCGTGGCACCCGACCGGGAAATTCCAGGGAGGATGGCGATCATCTGAGCTATGCCGACCACAAAACCCCGGCCGATTGACACATCTTTACCAGCCACGGTCACTCGATCAGCCAACAGGAGTAAGCCTCCCGTGATGATCAGGCAGATACCGACCAGCATAAGTTGGCCCGTAAACATAGAATCGATTTGTTCTTCGAGCCACAATCCCACCAACACTGCAGGAATCATACTGACTATAATGGCGAGGACAAAACGGATGCTGCTTGGGGATCTGTTGATAAATAAGTCAACGAATAATTCTTTAATATCTTTCCAGAAAATAACCAGTGTGGCTACGGCGGTGCCAAAATGCAAAATGACGGTAGTGAGCAAACTATCGCTGCTGGTGATATCATCACCGATCAAAACTTTGAAGATCTCGAGGTGACCGCTGCTACTGACTGGTAAAAATTCTGTAAGTCCCTGTATGATACCCAGGATTATTTTTTGCAGAATTTCATTCATTCAATCCAGGCTTAAAAATGATTTATTTTCTGAACAACCCGACGATGGGCAGGATCAGTCCGATCAGAATAACGATGGGTGCCAGGGTAATCCTCCGAAATGAGTAGATAATATCCGGATCCCAGGTATCGTCATCGGGCATCTGACCTCCATTCATCAGAAACATACCCAGAATGACCAATACACAGCCCGCACCTATGAAAATATAGTTCTCCTTTTGGAACAAGAAATCCGTATAATGGGTAAAAGCATTGGTTTTGGTCGAACCGGCTTCCTTACGTCGAACCGGTGCTTTGCGTCTTTCAGGCTTCGTACTTTTTATAACTTTCTTCTTGCGCTGTTCGGCCATTTTAAAAATTTTTGTAAAGGTAGGATTATTAGGCAAATATACAATGGAACGGGTGACTAAAACAAATCACTCATGTTTTTGTGAAGGTATTTGTTGACCACCAATACCGTACTCAGCGATTGAATCAGTAAACCGAGAAGAAGAACGCCTACCATGATCAATATCGTGCTCTGAGGGTTAAATATCGTCAAAACCGAGGGATAAACCCGGTAGATGTAATACCCCAGCCCGGCCAGAGCGGCGATGGCTACCAGTCCGCACATCAGGCCGTATATCAAGCTTTTGGATAAAAACGGCCGGACAATAAAGCCCCATTTGGCCCCGACCAGTTCCATGGTTTTGACCACAAACCGGTTAGCGTATAAGGACAGTTTGATCGTATTGTGTATGAGAAAAACCGCGATGAGAAGAATCAGAAATCCCAGGATCGTCATTCCCCAGTTCACCAGATTCATATTGCGGATAGCTGTATCAAAGAGTTCGTCCTGAAAATACACCTGATTGACACCCGGTCCGAGTCCGATAATGGCGGCTTTGAGCTTATCCACCTGTTCCTTTTCAACGTTTTCCGCGTTGAGATTGAGGATGATCATATCCTGCAGAGGATTGGGGAAATCATCGTCGAGAAAATCCTCTCCAAATTCGGCTTTGAGATCCTGAAAACCCTGCTCCTTGGTGATCAACTCGAGAGAACCTTCCTTGATCCCGTCCATTTTGCGGATCGAGGCCATGATCTTATCCACTTCGGATTTTTTGACATCCCGGTCCAATTCGACGGTCAGATTCACATTTTCCTTCAGGTAATCGATCAGTTCCCTGGAATGCAGCCAGGACAGGCCGAGCAATCCTGCCAGAAACAAAAGCAGGGTCACCGAAATGTTGGATATCCAGTAATTGGGTTTCGGCCGGTATTTTGATTTTTTATAATTATCTGCCATAATAGATTCAGTGGTATTCAGCAAATATAATATATTAAGCTTATAAGTAATATATAATATTAGGATTTTCATCTGAAATATACCTGGGGTAATTTATGGAATGGCACCGGAGACAGATGAAAAAGGGATAGGAAATAGCGGTTCTCAGGCATTTAAGGATGGTATCTGTAAAAAGCGGGTTACTTTTACCGGGACTTCTGCAAAGTCCTTTACCGGAAGCCGAAGCTTCCAGAACCCCAGGTTTTTTGATTTACGGAATGATAATTTGAAATTCTTTGCTTTTATTTGATCCGGATATCAAAACCATTGAACCATGAACTCAAAAAATTATACCGCCGAACAAATCCTGCAAAAACTGATATCCTTCGATGTCCTCGGGGGCCAAAGCAACCTCTCCATAGCCCTGTGGATAAAGGAATATCTGGAAAATCTGAATGTCACCGTACACGCTTTTACCGCAGAGGATGGGAAGAAGATGGGGATTCATGCCCGGATTGGGCCACCAGTGGACGGGGGGATCATCCTGTCCGGTCACACTGACGTCGTCCCGGTCGAAGGGCAGTCCTGGGACACCGACCCTTTTGAGATGCGAGATGGCGGGGATGGAAAATTATATGGCAGAGGAACCTGCGATATGAAGGGATTTCTGGCGTGTTGTTTATACGCGGTACCGGATATGATCAAAGCCAATCTGAAAAAGCCTATTTACCTGGCTTTTTCCTACGACGAAGAAATCGGCTGCCAGGGGGCACCAGCACTAATTGAACACATGAGCCAGACTTACTCCGAAAAACCCGAATTTGCGATTATAGGAGAGCCCACGATGATGCAACCCGTCATTGGTCAGAAAGGAATATGTGTGATCCGGACCACCGTCAATGGTTCTGCCGGGCACAGCAGCCGCATCCGGCAGGAAGTGAGTGCTGTTCATGAAGCAGCCCGTCTGGTGATGTGGATCGAAAATTACATGAATAAACTGGTGGAGGAACGACGGCTGGATGACCGGTTTGATCCTCCCCATACCTCCATGCATGTGGGTCGGATTCAAGGAGGGATAGCCGCCAATGTTATCGCCGATCTCGCCACTTTTGACTGGGATATCCGGGTGATACCAGGGGATAGCGTCCATAACATCCTGGATAAATTCCGGCAATTCTGCGACACCAGGCAAGAAGAACTCAAAACGGTTTTTCCCGATTTCAATATTGAAACGAATCTCGAGCACCCACCCGTTCCACCCCTGGATACCAGTCCGGATAGTGAAATTCTCCGGCTCGTGCAACG
>CALEIL010000247.1 GCA_937876435.1 uncultured Bacteroidota bacterium | reverse complement strand
CAAAACAATGTCGTGCAGTTTGGTGCCCTGATTGTCCTCTTAATTCCGTTCTGGCCTGGAGAGAAGTTTAGTGAACCGGTTTGGGCGTTTATTATCGCCGGGTGGATCATGTGTTTCGCTGGATTGGTTTTCAGCCGGATTGATCTTCTGGGGAACAAAATTCCTGAATCGAAACCGTTCTCTACTCATATCCGCGAAGCACTCCCTATGTTGGCCGGAGGTATGGCTTTCATCTTGCTTAGTTTATCGGACCGGTTGATGTTGCGATTCCTCGATACCACGGCTCAATTGGGGATATACGATATCGCACTGAGACTATCCAATATCACCTTGCTGGGAATACTCTCCCTCAACGCTATTGCGGAGCCCAAATACGCAGAGTTTCATGTAGCTCGCGATATGGCTCGATTACGCGATTTTGTGAAACGAACGACCTGGATCGGAATATTGATTTCATTTCCTGTCATTGCAGTACTGGGACTTTTTCCGCATTTCTGGCTCGGCCTCTTCGGGGATGGAGATGATTTCCTTACAGGAACTTCCTCGCTTCTAATTTTGCTGATCGGACAGGTGGCCATGGTGGGTTGTGGTTCCGTGCTGATTTTACTCAATATGACCGGCTTCCAGAGGTCGGTTCAGACCATGTTGTTTGCCACATTCCTGCTCAATATAGCTCTGAATGCAGTCCTAATACCGAAATGGGGGATTGAGGGAGCAGCTGGCGCGACCGCCTTTAGCACGGTTCTGTGGAATATCTGGGGAGTATGGACCATCCGCCGAAAATTGGGATTATGGATGTGGAGATAGGAGTTGTTCGCCTCCACCCCAAACCTACCCACCAACCACCAATCACCAACCACCAACCACCAATCACCAATCACCCCAAAGGCTGTCAGCCATCATATACCAATCTGCGCCTGAAAAGAAGCACCCACCTGATCTGTGAAATCATTTCCTGGAGTCCTGCTTTGAAAAAGAGTGAAATCAGCCTGGATCTTAACGGCTCTACCGTGGAGGTACCTGTTGAGACCGACGGTCCAGTCTCGTCTTTTAGAGGCAACATTTTCGATTTCTTCATCCGGAGTTACGTAGGTTAACTGCCCCACAACTTCCCATTTTGACCGAAAGTATTTGCCGATTTGAAAATTTAATCCATCTCCGTTGTGCACATAACTGAAACCATTTCCCCCTTGTTCATTCGTGATAGGATTATCGCTGTCTCTCACTATATAGGCGCCTTGAACGGACCATCCCTGATATTTGAGAATGATATCGGTAAAGAGGGTAGTAATATCCCGATAATCATTGAGTAAACTACCTCGTTGGCCACTAGCTCGTTGCGCATCATCGTTGAAATTGTACGCAATACCAGCCATAAGTCTGGGTTCGGGATGCCACTCTAGATCCGATTCTTTGTATTCACTATTTCCTAAAAATGCCCCAAGGGGATACCAGTCCAATCGACCTGTATATGAAAATCCAGCTTTGTCCACGATTACCCAATTCTGGCCTTCGCCTGTAGTAATGGCACCATGGAATACCAAAGGCCGACGCGCTCCAGGATTTATTTTGTATTGGCCATGAAACCCAAAATCGAGATCCAGATTATAGGTCGAATTTGCTCTGGATCGATCCACCATTTGAAGGGCAGTGGATGAATTCATCCTTTGTCGGTTTCCAGGTAAAGCAGTTTGTCCAAATCCAATCGTAAACCGATCGTTGACGCGATAGGAAAACATGGCGTCGTACATAACCCGCGGTGCCTGCCCCAGGGTAGTGTTACTATTATTTCTTGGTGCCATGGCCAGTTGAATCTTATAGGTGATTCGGGGATCCAGGACAAACCCCGTGAATTTCATACGAAATCGGCGGATTCGGGCAGAAAATTCATCCACTTCCCAATCATCCGTAGAGTGGGTTTTGATATCGAATCGGTTTTGCAGATTAAAATTGAATTTTAAACTAATACTACTATCCGGAGCAACTACTTCAATGCCCTTTCCAAATGAAAACATGGCTTTTTCCTGTGCGGCTAAATTCCCAACCAGGGTAAATGTCAAGGTAAGGATAAAACAGTTTGTCCATAAATTGTATATCATCTTCGAGAAGTTTTAAACTGATTTTTTCAAATCTAAATCATAATGAATAATAATAGCTGTGAATCCCCAAACGAGCACAGAGACTTTATCGGAATTGAGAAAATTGTTTAGTATGCCGTGCGTGAAATATGCCACAAACCCCAGGAGGGCTGCCAAAAGGACCAGACGATCCTTTCCTTCCAGCTTCACAACGGTGCGGTAACCGATCCCAATGATGACCAAAACCATCACTACCAGTAGGATCAAAGCAGGTGTACCGCTTTCTGACAAAGTCCCGAGGAATTCGCTATGGGCATTTCCTACGTCCCCCACATTGGTGCTGATAATCGTCAGGTCGTTTGATTTTTGAAATGGGGCATATTCAAACTGATACGTCCCGGGTCCCCACCCAAATACTGGTCGTTCCTTCCACATCCCGATGGCAGAATTCCAGCGGTTGATGCGTTCCAGATTGCTGGCATCGGTGGAAATATTACTGATGGATTCTATGTTTTCCAATACCTCCTCACTGGACTCAGCCTGATTACTACCCAATGTGGCTATCAGAGCTTCCTGGTTCCACCATAGAATCCCGGCAGCCAGGATTCCTGTAAAGATCAGGTACCTGAACGGAATTTTCAGCCGAATAAGGAAATACAGCGCAGCAGATACCACCAACGAAAGTATCGCCGCCCGGGAATACGTAAATATCAGAACGATCGTGAATATTACATTCAACCCGATCCACCATATTCTTTTGTCCCAACGGACGGATCTGGCAAAAGATCGAAGGTACACATAGGGCATCGTCAGTCCGAGGACGGCTCCCAGAATGGTGTGATCCTTGAAGAAGGGTTGCATCAGCCACTGTGATTCTTTCTCAGGAAATCCATGACTCCACAGCCGAATCAACGTGTAAATAACGACCAGTGTAAATCCGGTCAGGTATATATTCAAAAAGAGTTTCCTGTGATGTGGGCTCTTTAACATCAAACTACCAAGATACAAGACCGGTATCACATACCACATTTGGGCCAGAAAGCTTTTGAAGCTGACCAATGGGTTGGTGGACGCCACTACAGATATCAGCATCCAGCCATAATACAGGACGACCAACCAGCTAATCGGATGGTTTAGATATCGCTTGTCAACAGGATGTCTGAGAAAATATAGCAAGGCTAACACCAGAAACCCCAACAATAATGGTTCGGTCGGAAGATACATGCCCACCGGACTTTGTGCCACAAGTTCCGTGTTGAACGACAACGGAACCAGTCCTACGACCAACCACCACAGTCGGGAGGCCTCAAATAAATACCCCAGGATGACAACAGGCAGGATGACCACCACGCCAATCAAGGGATTCCAGGTTAACATGGCAAAGAAAATGAGCGATGCAATCAGGGTCAAAGGGAGAATTTCCCTCCACCAAAGAACCGGTTGATGTGATGCGATGATGTTCATGCGTCCAGTCGCTTTCGTATGTCATGCCAGGTTTCCCGGAGAATTAAATAAATAATAATCACCAGGAGGCAAAATCCCACAGTTCCCAAAACAACGTAGGACCGCTTGGGGGAGTGCTTTTTATCCGGGACGTGACCTTTTTCAAACACGAATTGTTGTTCGGTATCAGGTGATAAATTGTTCTTGAGTTGCAAGAGAATTTTATCCAGAGTATTGAGTTGATTTTGAATAAAAATCACGTTTCTTTCCACGATATCGTATTGCGCTCCAGAATTGAGATTTGCGTCAATTCTTTGCTGAATGCCTTCGTTATTCCCCCGGATATTGCCTCCGCTTTCAAGCAGCGCAGCCCTTTCTTCCTTGCTGACCACACCCTGGTTTTGGAGCACCAGTAAGCTGTCCGTCCATAACCCCAATACCTGAAGAAGGCTGTCCTTGGATTGCCTCAGTTCATCGTAGTGACTTCGGATCCGATGGCCGATGATTTCATTCCGGAATGCATTGAGTTCAGCGATGAGAATGTTCACAATCTCGGCTGCCTTTTCAGGATTTTTGTCTCTTACCTCGATATTGACGGCGTTGTACCTGCTGCGTTCGGCCGTGATCAGTTTGTGGTACTTTTGGTGAATTTTGAACCATGCAGCAGATTCCCCGG
The DNA here is from genome assembly GCA_937876435.1 of uncultured Bacteroidota bacterium. Taxonomy (GTDB): domain Bacteria; phylum Bacteroidota; class Bacteroidia; order Chitinophagales; family Saprospiraceae; genus Membranihabitans. The sequence goes on along the minus strand of CALEIL010000247.1, from coordinate 7,344 downwards.
GGTTGACATTGTAATGGTCAAATAAATTGGCTTTTTCAATGACCCTGTTTTTAAAATCCTGCGATGAAAACATTTCCAGAATCTGTTCGGCCTGTTCGGTATCTCCCAGTTCATTGATGTTTCCGTGCCGGTACACCAGGTCGGTCGACTCCACGTATGTAATAGCAGCAGGATAAATGGTCGCCGTGGATTGGTAGTAGACAGGCAGTAGAAAGGCTATTACAATACCCAGAATACCCGCCAGAATTGCAGACAAAACCAGATGACTCCGATATTTCCAGATAATCCGGCCTATATCAGTAAAATCAATGGGTGATTTATCGTTCATGGTAGAAAGTTGATGCCAAAATTAAATAATTTTTACGGGAATGTTACTTTTCGGTAAAGTGCTTCCAGACTGGTCGTTCATTTTATTTCCTTTATCCCAAACTCAAACGTCGTTTGTATGGTATCGATTTTGCAGTGAAAATAGAAATGAATTGACCATATTTGAAGAAGTGACCAGCGACATTTCTGAAAATATGATTTATAATAGGAGAAACGGTTAGGATTATGAAAGGGGACGTCCCATCCAGGAAGAAGGTATCATTTGAAATCAGTCATGATTTTATGTCCTATTTGAAAAAATACGGTCGTCAGTATCCCTTGCCGCTTCAATACGAAGATTTGAGTCGGTTTATTTCGTCGGTCCCGCTACTGGATCTGCAAGGGGAAGAGACGCTTTGGGAAACGGTGTACTATTCGGAAATGGACACCATAGATTTGCATCAGGCATTGACCCATATTTATGCCTTGCTTAAAACAGAAGGGGATTACTCTGTAATGGAGCATCTTATTATTTCCCGGATCGATTACTGTACTTTCGGTAATACAAAGCCTTTTCGCGTACGGATCATGAATAAGCTCAATGACAACTACGACCATTTCTATATCAAGGTGGCCGACGCTTCCAGGGTTTATGGCCTCGAACTGGAACACATCCTTTCACCCAACCGGATTACTTACCTGGTCGATGATAAAACCCTGATCGAGGAACACATCGCCGGGATTCCGGGAGATGATTTTATGAAGAATTATACTGATATTTCTACTTTCAATAAAACCAGGATCGCCAAGGAATTTGTTAAATTCAACGAACGGTGTTTTATACGATTATTGGGCGATATGCGAAGTTACAACTACGTCATCGACATCACACCCGATATCGAAGGGAACCAGTACAGGATACGGGCCATTGACTTTGACCAGCAGAGTTATGAAGGACGAAAAAGCTTTTACCTTCCACAATATTTCAAAGAGAACAATCCAATCATATACATGGGGATAGATCATATGGAAATGAAAACCGTTCGTCAATACCAGACGGAAGAGCGCAGCCTGATCGCAGTCCGTACGAAAAGTTCGACGATTCAATTAAAGCATCTGTTCAAAAATATGACGAGGGACAAACTTTCATTTCCGGAGAAAGTCAATCAGCTCAGGGAAGAATTGTCCTATCATCATAAAACGGACATATTCAAATCCTGTGATAATATGGGTGAAATTGTCCTGGCCAATCTCAAGCTTTTGTTATCCAAGGAGTTTCATGGGATATCCTGGTAGCAGTAAGAGGTCATTCTAAAATTTGTATTCCATTCTGACGTTCGGCAACACGCCGATATTCTCAGGATCCCCGGGATTGATAAATCGCAATCCTCCTTTCACCCCCCAATGCTTACTCAGGGTGAATTCTGTCGTAAGACCTCCGTACCACAGTTCGTTTTTTAGATCGGACAGGTCTGTATTGGCAGCTATATTTAGATTGGGGACCGCTTTTTGGGTGAAGTCCCATTCATATCCGATCCGTCCTGCTTCGATACCTATGTTCCACCGGGCCGATAACCGTAGCCGGACGAATACATCAAATTTGAAACCAGGCTTCATGGTGTAATTTTCATAATACACTACATTACCAGACACTGCCGAATTAAAATCATACGCCTCATTGGCCAGTTTCTGACTAAAATTGTATTGTTTGGAGAAAGGTTGGTTGGAATTATTGAATGATTTTTGCCTTGGAAGAGGCATCCCAATTCCTGCTGATGCTCCAAAAGCCCACTTTCCAAAGTCGTATTCCAATCCCGGACCTGCGTTCAGGAAACCAAATTGATCGGAAAGCGACCACATCATTTCAGTGAAGGCGAATGCTTTCAATCTTTTACCAGAGGGTTTGATTTCTGTCGGACTCATATCAGGGTAAGAAGTGTTCTCTACTGCCCATTGAGGACCTGAGACCTGAAAATCGGGTAAATCCAACATAACCAAAGTTCGGGGTTGGCTCTTTTGTGAATTCACCTCCGCGGATGCGGCTTGATATTTTTCGCGTGAAGTACTGTTTTTATCTGCAAATCCCATAGCACTGAAGGTGCGGTCCTGACTTTTATCGGTTTGTGACAAGCCGGCATCTATAGGTCCGGTCAAGCCTCTGGAGACGTCGGGTCGGAGAATCGACGATACTCGCCCCGATTCCAAATTTTGGGCCGCTGTGGTCTGATTGGCAGGATTGGTGGAGATTTCCTCCTGATCTGTAGGAGTTGGGTCAATTGACTGGAAGTTATTGTTCTCATCCATATTGGCCATTTCCTGGTTGACCCCTGTCGGATTGTCGAGGGAGTTTTCGTTCATCAGATATGGCCATGATATTGCGATAAAAAGGGCCAGTGCTGCAGCACCAGCCAACCAATACCACCATATGACCGGTCGGTTTTTTCCGGCGGGCATATGGGTATCCAGCAATGAGGACATCTCGTTCCAGCCCTGTTCCCTTAGTTTGTCTATGTTGTCGTTATTAGCCATGATTGCGCCTTAATTTTTCTGCCATCATTTCCCTTGCTTTCACCAAATGATATTTTGAATTACTCTCGCTCATTTCCAGTTTTCGGGCAATTTCTTTGTGCTTGTATCCCTGAATTGCATACAACTCCAGGACCTCCCGGGTTTGATCCGGCAAAGATTCGATTGCCTGCTGGATATGATCCATATCCACATGCTGAGACGCGTCTCCATTCTGTATTCCCCAATAATCTACCGTATCGGTATTGTAGATCATCCGCGACCGTTCTCTGGTGACCGTTCTGAAATGGTTCAGAATATTGTTCTTGTGGATGGTGTGTATCCAACTATCCAAGGTGTCTAAGCTTTTGATTGATTCTATATTTTGAAAAACTTTGAGCATCGTGGCATTTATCATTGTGATTATATCCTGATCGTTCAGTCTGTATTTTTGGCAGTGGACATAAAGGGACTCAAAATACCTGTCGTATAGTATTTTCTGAGACATCCGGCTGTTTTTCCGACACCCGGATATGATCGACTCAAGTTCGTCCACCTTATTTTCCGCGCTATGCTTCAAGACATTTATCCAATATTCAGTGATTGTACCTCAATTGTTGTTCCGAATTTATAACGTTTAAAAGGGTGAATTCGCCATTGGATCGTAGATCAGATATGTCAAAAGTCAATTCTCTCGTGAGATGCGCCTGGCACAACTCATTATTTTCCAGTATCAATCGAATGTCCCGCTGTGGTGGTAAGGAATACTTCACTTGCTCAGCAGCTACGAGTCGCAGTTTCCAGGTTCCTCCGTTACAACCGCTCGCAGAAAATTTTATTCGCAGGCAATTCCCATCTATTTCAGTTTCTTCGATCGTCACATGGCTGCTAGTCGCACTATCGAAAAGATCCTGATCCACGATCACTTCCTGATCACAAGATGACCGTAAAGCAAGTTCTATATTATCGTCCTGTTTTTCACAAGCAAACAGGAGGATGATCGGCCACACCAAAAGATTGATATATTTCATATTGTTATTTTAAGGATTGTTAAATTGTTTAAAGAGGATGGATAGCATCAATCACCTGATTGACTTCGTCCATAAAAAAATGCAGGTAACCTGGCACCATGCGTTTGTCCTGATCGATGCACCAGCTACGACTTTCTCCGTTGGTAGAAATTTCGATGTACATACCGCCTTGATCGTAACAATCCGGGCATCCAAAGGAGGATTCCGTAGAATTCATGAGCAAAGAGGGCAAAGCCTGCTTCAATTTTCTGGCCACATCAAATTGATCCATTCCCATTGGGGAAAAATCAAATTCTGTGACGAGATAAGAGTCGGATACGTCTTTATATAATCCTTGGTCGGTGAGTTTGTAAATTTCAATACAATCCTCTCCGACGGTTTCGCCATAAAAATGGCCAAAGATCAAATAATCGAGCGGGCTTTGTACCCTAAGAGCCACTTTGCTGCAAAGTGCCAGAAATATTGCCGTTATTCCAAAAACTAAATATTTCATAGTTACCTGATTGTGAAAATTGGCATGAAATTCTTTATTTACGCACGAATACATGCGATGCACAGTCTGCGCATTGGTCGTCTAATAAGAGCGTGTCCTGATTTTTCAACTCAAAAGACTGATCCACCTGGGTCGTATCGTTGAATATCAGAAAGTACTTTTCTTCTCCTTCGATCGTATCCACTTCGATTGTGAAATTCACGTCACTGACTACGCTGGTATCCTTTTTCCAGAGATAATCCCCTTGCCGGGTTATTTCCAGAGTCTGGGCGTAATCCACAGAATCTGCGTATGTGGTAATTTGAGTTAACCCGGCTGTAGAGGAATACCAGTCCCAGCTACCGAATACTTCTTCGTAAGGCAGCGTGGGAACCGGGTCATCCTTGTCACAACTGAAAGCCAGAAGAAATCCGGCGAAAGCTAACATGGTTATTAATCTTGCATTTTTCATGAGTTAGAAATTTTAATTGATCTTTTATAAAATAATATTTCGACCTAAAGACACCAGTGAACTTAAGAACGTCAGTCGGAAGAAAAATTTTAGGAAAATTTAACATACGCCCCCCATGCACGTAGCGGCAGTTTGCATGCCCTGCGGGGTAGGGTGGCTTCGTTGATTGGTTTCGTCGTTTGTGGTTTACTTGGTGAGGATTAGTGTTACCCCTGGGGACCCCGCAGCTCCTGCTGCGGGAAAAGCAGTCAGCAATTTCCGGGAATTTAATCGTTATTTTAATGAAATTCTATGGGGTAATATTGGGGAGTTTAGAAAAAGGGAGCTGGAGCTCCCTCTACCCCAGGAGTTTCCTCTACCCCAGGAGCTCCCACTACCCCAGGCCCCAGGTGCACCAAACACCTGCAGGACATCAAAAGATGGGTGAGTCCCCACCCATCTGGTATATCATCAGTCGATCGTAGATCCGATCCCCCAGCCATTTGCGGGCGGTCATGGCCATCCTGGCCAGGTGACCTTTCACGTATCTGGTTTTTGGATTATCGACGGTGGCAGCCCGAGCGATGACACGACCCAAAACGTCGGCATCGGTGGCCGAATTACTGGAATAGAGCTCTGTCAGATTTTGAGCTACTTTATTGGCCATTCTGGAGTACGCTCCGTTACCTGATGTCTCCAGTAGATTTTGTACAGACACGTCAACCCAGGGGGTTTTGATGACTCCGGGTTCAACGATTACTACGTCTATGCCACTCTCTTTTAATTCCAGTCTCAGACAATCGCTCCACCCTTCCAACGCATGTTTCGTGGCGTGGTACCACGCGCCTAATGGGGTGTACATTTTACCCCCCATCGATGATATATTCACGATCCTGCCAGAACTATTCTTTCGCATTTCAGGAAGTACCAGTTGTGTAATCCTGGCCAGTCCAAACAGGTTGACCTCAAATTGTCGCCTGGCTACTTCGATGGGGACATCCTCTACAGCCCCATAGGATCCGTATCCTGCATTATTGATCAGTACATCGATCCGGCCTTCCCTTTTGACGATTTCCTCGATGCACGAAACGATCGATTCATCCCGGGTCAGATCAAGCGGAAGGATGGTTGCTCCAGCTTCCTCCAGATCTTTCATATGATCCATTCGTCTGGCCGCCCCATAGACCTGGTGACCTTTCTCAAGCAATTGCCTGGCTGCTGATTCTCCCATGCCCGAAGAGGCTCCTGTGATTAAGATGATTTTTTTCATAGATATATTATTTTTATAGTGCGATTGGAAGATCCGGATATCGAATGAATCAATCGGGCAAATCCCTTTCCTCATAGAGAAGACCCGGGTAAATATACTCATAAAACGAAGGGTATGTGAGAAATCGGATTCTGAAAGCAGCGACTTGAGATTTCGGATCTTTTAACATAAAAGCGTCATCCAGGATTGATGTTCGTCCTGTGGAGGAAAGGATGGAAAAATTGAGTTCGTTTTATTAATTTACATCTCGAAAGCGAAGAGAATGGATTATGAAGGCAGTTGAATATAATTTACCACAGGATTTGAATGAATCTTTTATTGTTTTCCGGGAAAAGGGACAATTTTTTCCGGCACCCTGGCACTATCACGAGCATTTTGAATTGGTTCAGGTGACCAGCAGCACGGGCAGGAGGATGGTAGGAGACCATATAGGCTTTTATGATAAACACGATCTGGTGTTTCTCGGGTCAAATCTGCCTCATGTGTGGGTGAGTGATCCGGAGTATTTTGAAGGAACGGCGGATCAGGTAGCCGATGCCGTGGTCATCCATTTCAAACTCAATTTTCTGGGACCCAATCTGACGGATATTCCCGAACTCAATGGTCTCAACAAGATCATTCAGGACTCCGCCAGGGGGATCGTGATCAAGGGAAAAACGAGAAGTGAAATAAATAGGCTGATGAAGGAGATGCTGCATCACAATGGAATTGAGCGACTCAAAAATCTATTTGCCATATTTGATTTGCTTGTCAAAACCAATGAATATAAATTACTGGCCAGTCCGGCATTCCTCAGTAACCGGCCTTCAGGACCATCCGATCGATTTAAAGTGATCATGGAATACATTATGCAAAATTTTGAAAAAAAGATCACCCTGCAGGATATGTCCGAAGTGGCCAATATGAGCATTACCTCCCTTTGCAATTTCTTCAAAGAGCGGTTTCGGATGACTTTTGTGGAATACGTGAATTCCATACGAATCGGACAGGCTTGCGTTATGATGTCGGAAACGGACCGAACCATAGCCCAGATTGCATACCAGTGCGGTTTCAATAGTCTGGCCAATTTTAATCGTCAGTTTAAGAAATATAAAGGCATGAATCCAAGTACCTATCGCAAGAAAATAGAGCTGGAAAGTTAGCTGTTGGCTGATAGTCATTGGCCGTTATGACAGCCAATAAACGATTAACACACTAACACACCACTTCAAAATTCAAAACCGGTTTAGGCCCGGCTTGCTGTACCAGTGCTCTGTCAAGACAAAAATTTTAATTTCCTTCGGGATCTTTTGAGCCATCTCATCGTTGC
>CALEIL010000246.1 GCA_937876435.1 uncultured Bacteroidota bacterium | reverse complement strand
GTCAAAAAAGATGAAGAAAAACATGATATGTATTTAGATTTTCGTGCACTAGTTTAAAGTGATAGGTCTTAAATTCATTGTGGGAGGTTAGGTTGATCAAATTGTTCGCGTATATCTTTTCTATGTAATAAGAAACGAACCACCTCTATATTTCCCGCGGGATTTTTACCCGAAATTTCGGTCACAGAAAATTGAATTTTTCCCAACCATGAATTGCAAACCGAAAATGATTACAGGCCAATGGTTTCACTTTCTCACAATATATCGAGTTAGCCGATTAGTTGTTTTTGACCACGTTGTAGTAATTGTAATCGGTATTGGTCGCATCAGCAATCCCAATGTTTCGCCCGATGGTTACTATTTGCCCCCGGTGATAGGTTCCATGGTTGATCACTTGCATGAGATACCCGTATTTTGGTTTATCACATTGAAACCAGGGGCTTTCGATCTTCACCTTTTTGGACAATTCTTCTTCCGTAAATGTCCGGATAAGCTCAGCCAGTCGGGTAGAACTATTAACCAAACCTTTCATAATGTCATCAATTTCCAATTCCGAAATTTCTCTATGTCCCATCCGTCAGTTTCGGCTATTATCGAATACCAATATTCCTGTGTGGACCAAATAAGGTGGAGCGTTTTGATGATACCTGGAAAACTCGAGGGTATTTCCTGGTAGAGCAAATCATCTGATTTTGTGGATAGCCAATTTACAAAATACTGGTTTGCCTACAGGTTATAATCGGTGTAAATTGTCATTAATTTCTTTAAGCTCATTGTAAAGAATTTTATATAATTGAAAATTTCAGGGCTTATCTCTACCGATAAATCGTTGTTTTCCGAGTAGAAAATTGACCGCCCTCGTTACATTTCTGTCGATACTTTCTTCAGTTTTCAGAAACGACAAATACCGCACAATTTCCAATTGAAGAGAGGGTCGTAGGTTGTCATACGCATCCTTTGCCTCCTGGTTTTGGTTTAAAGCCTCGATGAATTTGGGATGTGGGAGAATGGATCTTTTTTTCGGATCGTATCTTATTTCAATGGTTACCGTGTCACCCACTTCCTTATGGGCGGCTTTCCTCATGGGAGTATTGAGATACAACCTCCAATGTCCACTGTATTTTATTAGGGTCTGAGTAAATTCATGTCCTTCAATTTTGATGGTCACCGGGATTTTCCCCCTGTCCTTATTCGCCTGGATGAAAATAGATTGCAGGACATCGTCGGGGAGATACACAAATGGATTGATTCCAATAATTTCTATTTGGGCAGAAAATTTTTCGGTCTTATGGTTCTCCATATTCTTTGCTTATGCCATTCATTTGAATGATCATTCATGATTGGCGCCTGCACATAATGGGGATTTAGAAGTCTGAAACTTTCAGATGATTACAAAGATCACAAATTTTATGATCATAAAAAATACTTTTAAAACACCCATGGATGGATGGTCAAATATATCGTATTGGCCGATCTTCCTGATATAGAAATGTTGCATGCTTGTATGTACCCTCCGCAATTTTTACTTTCCAGAATCCAAACATTTCTTACTGCGTCCGGATTCCCCGATCGCCACCCGCATTATTCCGGTTGAGGTACACAGGATTTTCGTGTTCACTCCCGATGATGATGCGCGGAAGGTCTTGCAGGGGAATAGAGCCGGAAATTTCCCGAATCATTTGGTCAAGTTCGGTTTTCATTTCAGAAGTAAATTTCTTGTGTTCGGTCAAAATATTATTCGATTCGAATTCATCATTCTCCTATTAAAGAATCTCATGAAAAGAACCGAGCTATGATAACATCGAACCGTAGGAAGGTAAATTAATCTGCCAAAATCCATGTTAAAAGGCAGGAAGAAAAAACTATGCCCTATGCTATAATATCGTCATTTCAGAAGGAGGGGTATTTGTCTGAAGTTGTCTTAAAACGGCATTAAGAGCGGAATCTTTTATCAATCCTTTAATTGAAATATCCTCATCCAGCTCCTCCCAACGAATACCTATTCCGTTTCCAGATAATTTCCAGTTCTCCAATTGTTGTTGGTTGGCTCCATCAAGTCGTTCATAGTTATCGAGCGCAACTTTCAATACCATACCATTATTAAGCTGTACTACAAGCGAGTTCAGAGCCTTATCCGCTATTACGTGTTTTGCACGTAAGCCCTGCTCAAAAATCAAGAGATCAAAAGGGTCAGTCGCCCTTTTGTTCACAACTTTGTCTGAATTTAAATTAACTGAAGTACTCATGCCATTTATCCCTTAAAAATTTACTATGCTCATTGACGAGTATTTTTACATCACGTCTTTCTTTTACTTTGAAACCATAAGAATACTCTTCTATAACGTCAGGGTCAAGCCAATATTTGGCTACCCCATCACCTTTGGAAATATGGATATGAACAGGTTCGTTTGCTTCATTGCTGTAGAAACTAAAATTTAATGTAGTTCCATACTACATTTTTATTTTCATCAAGCACATCTAATCCAAATCGTTCAGTTCTAAGAGAATAAGTTCCTTCAATCACATCAGTAGCTACTTCAATTGCAATAAATGAAAAACTTGGACTATTCAGAAATGATCGCTATCTTGTGAGCTAAATGTATAGTAGAACATGAGCTAAATGTACAGTAGAATATGAGCTAAATGTACAGTATAACATGAGCCAAATTTATAGTAAATGACATATTTCAGGCGAATAATTGATGATGAGCTGGACGAATTGTTTGAAGGTATCGCAGCTATTGCTATTGAAGGAGCTAAAGCAATCGGTAAAACTGAAACTGCCATCCAACGTGCAAAAACCATTTACCAATTAGACGATCCGGCCCAACAAGCCCTACTACGTGCCGATCCCAACCGGATTCTAATTGGTGAGAAACCCATACTCATTGATGAATGGCAACGAATGCCGGAAACATGGGATATTATACGAAGGGCAGTAGATAAAAATCCTAGTCCAAATCAGTTTATACTGACCGGATCTGCAACACCTATTTCTGCCCCAACACATTCAGGCGCAGGTAGAATTGTACGGGTCCGTATGCGACCATTTAGTATATTCGAACGAAGATTGGAATCCCCCAGTGTGAAATTGAGTAGTCTTCTTCAGAACGAAAAATCTCCAATAAATGGAGAAACTAAAGTCAGGCTTCATGATTACGTAGAAATGATTGTAACCTCAGGATTTCCTGGACTTCGAGATTTAAAAGGTCGCCCATTGCGAGCACAGCTAGAAAGCTATATTTCCCGAATTGTCGACAGAGATTTTGAAGAAATGGGCCAAATAGTCCGAAAACCGGAAGCACTAAAACGCTGGCTGGCAGCATACGCAGCAGCTACTGCAACCACTGCAAGCATGGAGACGATAAGGAACGCAGCTACTTCCGGAGAAGAAGAGAAACCGAATCGGACAACCGTAAACCTTCAACGAGACATTCTGGAACGGCTTTGGATTCTGGATTCTATACCAGCCTGGATACCCAGTCGCAATTATTTTTCACAACTGGCTCATCCTGACAAACACCATTTAGTAGACCCTGCCCTTGCCGCAATATTACTTGGTGTCAGAAGTGAATCTTTATTGGAGGGTGAGGATTCTGTTATAGAAATACCAAGGGATGGAACTTTACTCGGGCACTTGTTTGAATCCCTGGTCACCCAAAGCATACGTGTTTATGCCCAAAAAACCGAATCAAGTGTCAGGCATCTCCGAACTAAAGCCGGCCGACAAGAAATCGACCTTATCATCGAACGAGCTGACAATAAGGTGATAGGTGTCGAGGTCAAACTGACTAAAACCGTAACCGAGTCAGATGTTAAGCAATTATTGTGGTTAAAAGATAAAATGGGACATGATTTGCTCGATGCCGTTATAATCACCACAGGGAATTATGCCTATCGCCGCAAGGATGGCATCGCTGTAATTCCCGCTGCACTACTTGGTCCTTAGAACTTCGGAACCCAACGAATTTACAAATGCGCCTTAATATGACCCATAAATCCTAGGGACGGAGCCGGATGGTTAACTGGCCTGGTATATTATTCAATTTGTCCATAAGTGGTCTTTTTATAAACTTATGGCCAAATCGAGCGGAAGATGAATAAACTTATCGGCAGAGCACTTTCGTTATTTGATTTGGCCATAAGTGGTGAATTTAATACCTTATACTCATCTCTATTTAACAAGCACGACAGACATATATCAATAATTCGGGCACTCGCTTCTAAAGGGTAAGGACTTACCATAAGCGAAATCGAATCGATCTGGGGACTTTCCCAAGGAGGCGGCCTCACGCGACTTCTACGGGAATTAGAGGAAAGTAATTTTATCAGAAAGTACAAGAATGGAACTTTATGAAAAAATTCGAGGCGGATATTCTGGGTGAATTGGACGCTTGCACCAAAGGAGGAGAAGTAATACCCAAAACCGGTTAAAAAATGTTCAAAATTGACATCCGCTACCAATCTGCATTTGCCGTACATGAGTCAAAATGAACTTTTCATTTTATAAAGCTGTTTTATTTCGTAAGTAGTGCAATGAACGCTGCAAATTACTTTTGTAGTTATAAAATATATATCGTACAATGAAAATTATAGCCATTAAGGTTCACCTAATTAAGCAGATGCTTATGAAAAGGCAAATATTGAATATAAAAGGAAAGCAGAGCAGTATATTAATGCGTGGCTTACTCATTTTTTCAATACCCAAAAGGCCAATGATACTTTATTCGACATTATGAAAAAAGCTACCATTGAAGCTGAGAAAAATGGATTTACCGAATCGAAACTTCAAGAATTCCTGGATTCAGATGGATAATTATTTTGTTTTCGATACTAATACAATACTTAGCGCCGTATTCAATGAACATTCCAAACTCGGTCTTGCACTTAAGAAAGCCAGAACTATAGGCTCATTGTTGGTTTCAGATGAAATTATCACAGATGCATATTCCGGTGATACTAACCCCCCAATCCGGTGATGTTGACCCCCTGGGAGTTTTTGATTTTTAGGGTGGCGATTATATTGACAATATTACCGATTTTTTCTTAAACTTTCTCCTTTTAGTTCAATTCTGTGAGAAGTATGTACCAATCTATCCAATATTGCATCAGCAATAGTAGGTTCGCCTAAAACATCAAACCAACTGGAAACTGGGAGCTGACTGGCAATGATGGTGGAGTGACGAGCATGGCGATCTTCGATAATTTCCATCAGATCAAGTTGTTGCTGTTTTTCCAGATGAGTTAGTCCGAAGTCATCTAATATCAACAGATTAGTTTTAGCGATCTTGTTGAAAAAGGATATCAACGTACCTTCCAACCGTGCTATTTTTAGTCTTTGTGTGAGCTTTTGCATATTGAAGTAAGCAGTCGTGTATCCTTGAGCGCAAGACTGATGGCCAAGGGCTGAAGCTATATAACTCTTCCCACATCCGGCAGCACCCGTGATGATTATGGATTGACCTTTTTTGATGTAATCACCGGTAGATAGATTTGCTATAAGAAGTTTGTCAATTCCCCGTGCGGTATCCAGACGAAGCTCTTCAATGGATGCCTGGTAGCGGAACTTTGCATTCTTATGTAGCCGGTCAAAGCGACGCTGTTCCCGATCCAGTTTCTCCGCCTGGAGCAATATCTCCAGTCCTTCACTCAAGGTGAGGTCCTGGTGTTGGCGTGTTTCGATTAATGATTCCCAGCTGCGGTTCATACCCCGCAGTCGAAGTTCATTGAATTTGGTTGTAATTGGTGTTGTCATGTTCTTTGTTTATTAAGTGTTTATGAATAATAATCTTTCCCACGGACGTTGTCATGGTCAGGTAGATCTTTAAAGGGAAGTTCTCCTTGCTGATCTACTGCTTTGTTTTTGATTAATTTTTGGATGAACTTGTAGCTATATATCTTGTGGGTGATAGCAATATTACAGGCTTTTTTAAACTGCTCTTTGTCGGTCTTTCTGTATAAACTGAGTACTCCATCACAGGTCCTATAAAGCTGTTCAGGTGGCCGATTTTGATCAAAGAGTAGTTGGGTGAAATGATGGAGTTCTTCACAGCACTGTTTGGCCTGTCGGATATAATATCCCGGGCTTCGTGCCAGGTAGTGTTGATGTGTACTGCAGAGGTGGTCTTTTACGGTCGTATAGCCATGGCTGGTTCTATTTCTAGAGTGTGTCGCCACACACTTTCCATCGATGTAGATCCGTACCATAGAGCGGGTGTATATGACTTTAGCTATCTGGCCGATGTAGATGTAGGGCACGCTGTAGTAGTGTTTGTCCTGGCCCAATAGTATATGATTGTTTTGCTGGACCTTGTAGGTGTTATAATACTTGATTTCGAAGGGTTGAACAGGTAATGGTCCAAGGAGGTGTTTTTCATCCGCCAGGAACTTTTCTTCACGGCACCAGGGTTTATTTTGCATCCGGGTTTGGTTGCTATCCAGCATCATTGCTCCAATAGCAATATTGAGATCCTGTTGACTGAAAAAATGCTGTTTTCTAAGTTTTGCGAATACCCGGCTATAAACCAATTTCACATGGTTTTCAACAAGCGATTTATCCTTGGGCCGGGCTACCCTTGCCGGAATTACAGTCATACCGTAATGATTAGCAAAATCATCCAGAGCTTGGTTGATATCCGGTTCATAGCGATCTGCTTTGGTAATAGCAGCCTTCAGATTATCCGGTACCAGTATCTGGGGAACACCACCAATAAAATGCAGACATCGTTCCAGGGCATAAATAAAATCTTCTACGCTTTGATGGTGTACGGCCATGGCAAACCCATAATCAGAATATGGTAGACAAGCGACAAATACAGGACATTCAATGACCTCTCCTGTTTTCTGCTCAACGTAGGTTAGCTTTTGTCCTGCAAAGTCCACAAATAATTTTTCACCGGGGTTATGGGTAAGTACCATGGAAGGCTTTGCCGCCTTTTTATGCTGAAATACGTGATGGAAAAACTGGCTGCGACCGTATCCATCAGGATAGTCCGATTTGTACTCCTCCCAAAGTAACTGGCGAGTCACTCCTACTTGCTTTAGTTCATTGGTGTAATAATCCAGCCGGCTTTTTAAGTGTTCATACCGCTTATCTTTATAGGCTGGATTTCCGATGTGGAATTGTTTCTCCAGCACAGGATCATCGAGTGCCAGGAGTTCATCTATGTCCGCTTCCAGAGAAGACAGCTTGCTCAGATAGGTTTTTACAGTATTGCGGCTGATGCCCAATATACGGGCCATCGATTTCTTTGATTCGCCTTGCTTGTAGAGTTGTAGTAATTGTTTGATTTGACTCATTAGTTTTGGTTTTCCTGCCATCCTTATATTTGAATTACGTGATTAATAATTACGCAAAACAAACAACCAAAAACCATTTAATAGGGGGTCAACATGCTCCGGATTTTTTACCCCAGTTTTATCAGGGGGGTCAACATGCTCCGGATTTTGAGTCCAGGGGGGTCAATATGCTCCGGATTAGTTTTATTGTTGTAATGCTAAAACACACCAAATCCAGTCCATTTTATCCTTTTTTTCCCCTTTATTAACCAGGGGGGTCAGCATCCGCCGGATTGTCAGGCTCGTTTTCTGATTTTTCCGACTTCTAAACTTCTTTTCGATCCGGATTAGGGGGGTCAATATGCTCCGGAATATCCATTGAATTCAAATCTTTCTGGTTTTACAAAAGATGCAATGGATTTTTCATCGTTTTTCTTTGATTCTTGATGAAATCGATTTTAAGATAGAATTGTTTTGAGAGTTTGCCAAAAAAGCTTTCCAGTTCTAAGTTCACACATGGGTCGGTTTGCTCCGGAATATATCTCCCATTTGGCATTTGGGGAATGAATTCGCTCTGTTTCTGAACAAGACCCCAAGGCGAAGCAATGCAGGAATATTCAGCACATCCACCCGGATGCTATATGAAGGATTCTGAACAGCGAATTGACCTTATACCTTGCCTTTCGCTCTATCCAAATGCGAATCTTTAATTCCCATTGGTAAGGCGGGAATATGGACAACCTGAGAAATTCCTCCCTTAGCAAGAATATCCCACGCACTGTCTTCTTTCGCTCGTAGATTGGATCTCAGACAAATAATCTCAGAATCCAAAACCATAAAATACATGGCCAGATTCTGTAAATGAGAACGGGACCGAATATCAATGCCCAGATACTGTGGCATAGAGAATTGTGCATGCGATAAAGCTTGTTTGAGTTGTTCCACAAATGCTATAAACATTCTGGTGGCTCCGACTCCCAGCTGTTGGTCATAGGCCTGGTCAAATGATCTGCCCGAAGGTATCACTTCATATGCAGCCGGAAAAATAAAGTGTGCCAGACCTGACTCCCATAGTCCGTTTTCTCTTACTCTCAGATAGGGGGTTGCGAGATAAGCACCGGTTAAACCCAGCCTGATGTACCTACAATAAGTATCCATGATCATCAGATGATGCCTGTGAAATAGCCGTTCCGCTGCCGTTCGTTCCAACTCCATGGGTTGCTGTTTGAGGGCATAGACTTCCTGGTCCCCGCATTGAAAAACCAGGCCATAGTTTGCACGATTGACCGGTGGGTCCAATGGCATAAGGCCATAGGGTAAAATATCCTGCAGGCGCTGTATTAGTGAGGCGGAAGGATTTTGAATGTCGATGGGATTCGATTTTGTCTGAATTTTCATATTCGTAATTGTGATGATTGGCGGATTGAAATGATAGATGTTAGTTGGATTACAGTTGGTAAAATAAGATATGAGGTGTGCAGATTTGTTTCACAATTAGCATTTTTCATTTTGAAATGATTATTGGTATTTTTAGTGGATAAAATATTCGCCAGAATGAAACCCAATCCCGAAGAAATTAATGAGCTTGTTACTAAATTGATTGATGAGTATAGAATATCCACACGATTTATCAATATACTTTGGAAGGAATCTGACCATTACGAGCAATTGAGAGAATTGATAGAAACCAGAGTGAGTAAAGTGGATAAACTCAAACTGCTAATCAACAGCAAAGAAGCGTTATTTTTCTCTGGTTCGTCGAAAAGAATTATCCAACTAAGGGCCAAACTACTCGATAACCTGGCGGATCCTGTGCTCCAGGAATTGTATTCCAAATTCGGAAAAGAGAATTATTATTATCGTTCCATGGCTGTGAGGGAGTTATCCAAAAAGCGATGGATTTCCGGAAGATCCTGGCCCCTGGCATTTGTAAATACCTTTGGATTTCCCAGAGTATTCGCCGGGATGAAATCAACTAAAAGACCGCCAAGATTCATGGATGTCTTACCCTTCAAACCGCCTCCACCATTAAAACGCTTTCAAAAAGAAATTAAGAAAAACCTGATCACTGTGCTCAATAATGAAGGCGATCATACGCGGTGCATCGTTTCACTGCCCACTGGTGGCGGTAAAACCAGGACGGCCGTGGAAGCATTTATTGAATGGTTGAAACCCCGTTTTGATGAAGGGAAATATCTGATTTGGATCGCACAAAGTGAAGAACTATGCAACCAGGTCATCGAATGCATTGGGGAAATTTGGCAGGCTACTGAGTTTACAGAGCCCTTGCGCGTCTATCGGTATTATAGTGGACAGAGATTGTCCGCTCCCGAGTTAATAGGAGGCGTGGTCGTTGCGTCAATCAATCAGATACATGCAAGAATGGCGAATGACGAATGCCTCTCGATCATCGTCAATAATACCGGATCAATCATCATAGATGAGGCGCACAGAGCAGTAAGTCAAATGTACAAGGATTTTTTTGAGTATTGTAAAACCCACCATTCACCCGAACTTTTTCCTATATGTGGATTGACAGCAACACCAGGAAGGTCATACGAACATACACCAGTACTGGTGGATACCTTTGAGAGTACATTATTCACTCCAACGCTTGGAGAAAGGTTTCAGGAAGATCCCTTAGAATATTTTAGATCCGAGGATTACCTTGCACGCCCCGTTCACAAAGTGGTTAATACCCACATTACGATCCCAAACAACAACCATAAAACGGACGAAACACAGGATGATTTTATCGATCGTATGGATCGGGTGATTGTCCGGGACCTGGAGCGGAATGCCCAACGAAATCGATTGATTTTGAAAGAATTACTTTCGATTCCAGAAGGAGAACTTACGCTGGTGTATGCATGCTCGGTGCGTCATGCAGAACTATTATCTATTTTATTGAATCACAGACAACGTTCTGCAACTGCCATATCAACCAACACTCCGCGATATTATCGCTTAAAACTACTGGAGCAGTTTAAGGCTCGTAAAATTCAATTTGTTACCAATTTCGGTGTGTTGACAACGGGTTTTGATGCACCTAAAGTAAAGAATATTGTGATTTGTCGTCCAACATTCAGTGAGGTACTGTATGAACAAATCGTCGGAAGAGGCCTGCGCGGGGAGAAATTTGGAGGAACGAAGGAATGTAATATTATAGATTCCTCTGATAATTACGAGCGGTTTGGAGATCAGCAAGCTTACTTTCGATTCCAAAATTTCTGGAATAATAATATATGAATATTGACATGAGTGCAAAAATTTTCAATATCACCGAACTGGAAAGGCCTGGGCATTACCCGTTATCCCTGGAGTTTTATGGTGGAAATATCCTGGACACACATTCTGATGTGATGCGAATCTCCTCCTTTAAGGGTGATTATTTTCCTACGGATGGATCAATTCTTTCATGTACACTCAGTTCGTATACAAATTCCTTATATTTACTGAGGAATCCTTATTCCCACCAATTTAAAAACCAAACCCGGAAACCGATCATGTATTTAATCAACCCAACAAGTAACAGTATACACAAGGTAAGAACCGTCACATTTAAAGAACTAGGTTTCAGGGAAAGGGACCATCTCCAGGAGTGGATAGCTAAAAATCCTTCCTGCCTTAATGAAGAACTATTGATAATTCAAAAGGAGTTTTCAGGATTTAAGGATACCAATGAACGACTCGACCTCCTGGCACTGGACAAGCAGGGGAATCTTGTTGTCATCGAAAACAAACTGGATGATAGTGGGCGTGAGGTAGCATGGCAAGTATTGAAATATGCCTCCTACTGTTCAAGCTTGAGTACTGAGGATATCACACAGATATACAACTCATACCTAGGAGACAATACTGCGCGAGAAAAATTTGAAGACTTTTTCGAAAATGATGACTATGAAGAAAAATTAAATGCAGGGAATTCCCAGAGGATTATGATGGTATCGGGCTCATTTCGTAAGGAGGTCACCTCAACCGTCATGTGGCTAATGAATTATGGACTTAGGATTCAATGTTTCAAAGCTACTCCATATAAGATGAGTGATTCTGTTTTAATCAACTTTGAACAAGTCATTCCAGTCAAAGATACCGAAGATTTCATTATTTCAATGGCGCAAAAAAACAGGGAGAATATTGAACGACAAGAAGAATTAAAAAGTCGTCACCACTTAAGATTAGAGTTTTGGGAAAAGATGTTGGAAGCACTGAGCCCTGTAAATTCCTTATACCAAAATGTAAATCCAACGACGGACAACTGGCTCATAGCC
>CALEIL010000245.1 GCA_937876435.1 uncultured Bacteroidota bacterium | reverse complement strand
CATCCCGACCGAGTTAAAGGGGGTCCGTGTGGTCGTCCGTACGGATTATCCCGACAAAAAAAAAGGCTAAATGTCATCCATTTAGCCTTTTCTTTCTTTCATCAGATTACATACTAAGATACATCGATCTCCTCTTATCCAGTTCCCTGAAATACGGATCGGAGAGGTCTTTGATAAATATAATTTTCTCACCGGTTGATTTCATTTCAGGCCCCAGGCTTTTATCCACGTTGGGGAATTTATCAAACGAGAATACCGGAATCTTGATGGCGTATCCTTCCAGGTTTTTCTCCACATTAAAATCCTTCACCTTTTTGATGCCCATCATGACCTCCGTGGCCAATTGAATGTAAGGGATCCCGTAGGCTTTGGCAATAAATGGGGTAGTCCGGCTTGCCCTTGGGTTGGCCTCGATTACATATACCTTATCATCCTTGATGGCAAACTGAATATTGATCAACCCAACCGTTTTCAAGGCTATCGCCAGTTTTGTCGTGTATTCTTTCATCGTCTCGATGCTGGCTGCTGACAGACTGTACGGAGGAAGAACGGCGCTGCTGTCACCGGAATGGATCCCGGCAGGCTCGATGTGTTCCATAACTCCCATGATGTGGACGTCTTCACCGTCACAAATGGCATCAATCTCAGCTTCGTGAGCCCTGCGCAGAAAATGATCGATCAATACGCGATTGTCCGGAAGGTGTTTGAAAATGCTCAGAACGTGGCGTTCCAGTTCGTTGTCGTTGATCACAATCCGCATCCGTTGTCCTCCCAATACATAGGAAGGACGGACGAGCACCGGATAACCGACCCGTTTCGCTATTTCGATGGCTTCGTCCACCGTAGTTGCCACCCCATAATCCGGATAGGGAATATCCAGATCCTTGAGCATATCGGAAAAACGTCCTCTGTCTTCTGCCAGATCGAGGGAGAGGTAATCCGTTCCAATCGTCGGAATACCTTTTTTGTGTAGGTTCTCTGCCAGTTTGAGCGCTGTCTGCCCACCCAGTTGGACGATGATCCCTTCAGGTTTTTCCAACTCTATAATCTCTTCCAGGTGTTCCCAAAACACGGGTTCAAAATATAATTTGTCCGCGATGTCAAAATCTGTGGATACCGTTTCGGGATTGCAGTTGACCATGATGGCCTCGTAGCCTGCATTTTTGATTGCCAGAACCCCGTGTACGCAACAGTAATCAAACTCTATTCCCTGTCCGATCCGGTTGGGACCAGATCCGAGGACGATAATTTTTTTCTTTTCAGAAGGGAAACTTTCATTTTCCTGTTCAAAAGTGGAATAAAAGTAGGGAGTTTGCGCTTCAAATTCTGCTGCACAGGTGTCGACTACCTTATACGTTCGGCGGATATTAAGGTTGTTTTTACGATGCCGGGTTACTTCGTCCTCGTCGATTCGCATCAACCAGGAGATCTGGGCATCTGAATAGCCGTGCTGCTTAAGTTCGAGCATAAAATCTGCACCGATGTCTTCAGCTACGTTGTAATGGGTCAGTCGCTGTTCGATCTTAACCAATTTATTGATTTCTTTCAAAAACCACGGATCGATCCCGGTCAATCGATGGACGGTACTGATTGAAACACCGAGTCGGAGCGCGTCCTTGACCCGGTAAATCCGGTCATCGGAAGGTTTTTCCAAACGTTGGAGGATGTCTTCCGTGCGGATCCACTCCTTTTTGTCTCCACCCAGTCCCATCCGGTTGTTTTCCTGTGCCTGACACGCCTTTTGGAGTGCTTCTATAAACGAACGGCCGATGGACATCACCTCACCCACCGATTTCATCTGCAAACCCAATTCGTGGCTGGAACCATAGAATTTATCAAAATTCCACCGGGGCATTTTAACGATCACATAATCGAGGGTAGGTTCAAAATACGCCGATGTCGTGCCGGTCACCTGATTTTTCAATTCATCCAAAGTATAGCCGATAGCCAGTTTGGCCGCAATTTTGGCAATCGGGTAACCGGTTGCCTTGCTCGCCAGCGCTGATGAGCGCGATACCCTGGGGTTGATTTCTATGGCAATGATGCTTTCTGTGTCGGGGTCTATGGCAAACTGAACATTGCATCCCCCGGCAAAATTTCCAAGAGATCGCATCATTTTGATGGCCATATTCCGCATTCGCTGAAAAGTAGTATCAGACAGGGTCATAGCGGGAGCCACCGTAATGCTGTCCCCCGTATGGATTCCCATGGGATCTACATTTTCCACGGTACAGATGATGACCACATTATCGTTGCGATCGCGGAGTAATTCCAGTTCAAATTCTTTCCAGCCCAATACGGCCTCCTCGACCAACACTTCATGAGTAGGTGAGGCATCCAGGCCCCGTCTCAAGGCTTCATCAAAGTCCTTTTCTTCCATCACAAATCCACCACCGGTTCCGCCGAGCGTATAACTCGGCCGTATGACCAAAGGATAACCGATTTTTTGCGCAGCATCCTTACCTTCCAAAAAACTGTTGGCGATGAGTGAAGTGGCTACTGGCATTTCGATATCGATCATAAGTTGCCTGAACGCCTCTCGATTCTCGGTGATTTCGATCGCATTGAGATCCACCCCGATCATCCGGATATTGTATTTTTCCCATATTCCGAGTTTTCCAACCTCTATGGCCAGATTGAGAGCGGTTTGCCCGCCCATGGTAGGAAGTACCGCATCTATTTTTCGTTCCTGGAGAATCTTTTCAATGCTTTCCGGTGTGAGTGGTAACAGATAAATATGATCAGCAGTGACCGGATCGGTCATAATGGTTGCAGGATTGGAATTGATCAGAGTGACCTCTATTCCTTCTTCCCGGAGGGACCGGGATGCCTGCGAACCGGAGTAATCAAATTCACAGGCCTGACCTATGATGATTGGACCGCTGCCAATGATGAGAACCGATGAAATACTTTGATCTTTAGGCATAATAAAGAAGTGCTATTGTAAAATTGCCTGCAAATATAAGCCGCGATTCTCAGAAACCGGAACCTCACTTGCTTTTTATATGGGAAATTATTGGAAGCAGGGTTTGATTAGAGAATATTCATGGTTATTTTTGGCAAATGAAGCCAAAGAGAGATCTTATCGAATGGAGTGATTTTGCGAAAGTTGAATTGCGCAAAGGAACCGTCATCAAAGCGGAAGAATATCCCCAGGCCCGTAAACCTTCTTTGAAAGTCTGGGTTGATTTTGGACCGGAGTTGGGGATCAAAAAGACGAGTGCTCAAATTACGGTACATTATCGTCCGGAGGATTTGCCTGGAAGACCGGTCATAGGGGTGACCAATTTTCCGGCCAAACAAATCGGGTCGTTTATGAGCGAATTTCTCCTGGTGGGTTTTGAAGACCAGAATCAATCCATTATCCTGGCTTCCACCCAAACGGATGTCCCCGATGGGGCTATTTTAAAATAAAATAAATGTCAATATGGAAACGACCAAAGAGGTTTCAAAAAACGAGATGCTGGAAAACCTTGCGCGACGTCGGGCAATATATCCCGATAAATTCAACGCACAGCCTATTACCCGGGAGGAAGTAGGGGAATTGCTGGAAGCTGCGCGGTATGCCCCCACCCACAAACTGACCGAACCCTGGCGGTTCCATGTGATCCTCGGTCAGGCCAAAAATAATGTCGCAGCGCAAGTCCGGGAATACGTGGAGCATCGGACCGGGGATCCGGAAAAGGGCCTGAGAATGAAGGAGAAATTTGATCAGTCTCAGACCGTCATCGTGGTGGCTTTCCAACGCGATGCCCGGGAACGGCTGCCGGAATGGGAAGAAATAGCTTCCACAGCGATGGCCGTCCAAAACATATGGATTTATGCGGATTCTCTGGGAATGGGTGGATATTGGTCCACCGGGGCCCCCGCTGTAGAAGCATTGACCCGGATCGTCGATTTACAGGATGGTGAAAAAGTACTTGGATTGTTTTTCCTGGGTCGACACGATCACATACCACGCACCAGGCCATCGAAATCAGTAGATCAATTCACCACCTGGATGGTGTGACAAAAATGGGCGCGATGGCAGAATTCACGTTGGTTTTGGTATACAAAGCTGAGGACCAGAAGATCAAGGTCGGATTTCAGAATGAAACTCCGCATCGCTTTGTGGTCACAGGGGAGATTACTTTCAACGGTGTCAATCCGATTACCCTAAGGGGAGATATCGGACCTGGATCGTACGGTGAATTTGGTCAATTGGCGTATGATCAGATCAGCGATTATCCTCATTTTGAAATGAAAATCGAAAGACATACCAAAGGAGGATACGTTGAGAAGACTGAATGTAAAATTAAAACCAAACCCAAGCACTTTTTCAAGTTGTCCATATTGCCCCATTGGGATAACAGGCCTGGGAGAACTTATACGATCTGGAAGCCATCGATGGAAAAAAATACTTTGGAGAATATCCCGACTTCCCCCATAAAAACCCCCTCCTCCAGTAAGTCTTCCAGGCGCCCGGTTTCCATAAGGGACTTATCCGAATTGGCCGTTTTTAACCGTGAACTGGATCTCCACGCGGAAAAATTATTTGATAATCCCAAATCGGTATCTCCGGAAGTTATATTCAACAAACAAATCCAAACATTCCAGTGGTTTCTGGACAAAGCCAAATCGATGGATATCGATCGGGTCTTTATCATTCACGGAATAGGATCGGGTAGGTTGAAGAATGAAATCTCCAACCGACTCAAATACGACTCCGAAGTGTCGTATTATACCAATGAGCATCATCCGAAGTACGGTTTTGGAGCGACGGAAGTGGTTTTTAGTGCTTAGAACTTAGTGCTTAGAACATTAGTACCGATCACTGATCACTGATTACTTCTTATTTTCTTTTTGGCAACCGCAAGGGTTGCCCCTACTTCTTATTTTCTTATTGGCAACCGCAAGGGTTGCCCCTACAAACTGACACACTGATAACTGATCAATCATTTTTTCCTCACCACATACAACCCATCCCGGATAGGCATCAGGAATGGTTCGACCCTGTTATCTGACGAAATCTTTTCATTGAACTGCTGGATAGACCTGGTCCTCTCATCCGGATTCTCTTCCGCCACCTTACCACGCCACAACACATTGTCGACCACGATGACACCTCCCGATCTCAGTCTTTTGAGCGATTCCTCATAATACTCACCGTACTGTTTTTTGGCCGCATCGATAAACACCAGATCAAAAGTATCTTCCATTGCTTTCAATACATCTCTGGCATCGCCAAACCTTACGTCTATCTTGTGCCCAAACTGTGACCACGATAAATGTTCCTCTATCAAGGGCTTCAGTGATTCATTTTTCTCAATAGTGATCAGCCTACCATCATCGGTCAATCCCTCCGCCATGCATACTGCTGAATAAGCGGTAAAAGTACCCACTTCCAGGATCCGATCGGGTCGGATTATCTGACTCAACATCCGCAAGAGCGTCCCCTGATACGGTCCGGAAATCATCCCGGGATCATTCGTATTTTCCCGGGTGGATTTTTCAATCCGATCCCATACATCATTTGATCGTACCGTGTGGCTTTCACAATAACTGATTACTTCCTTTGAAAAAAATTCGAGCATGATTTTTCTAATTTCAATTTGCTAAAAACCGGAGTAGGTTGATATCCAAAACGTGGCTAAGGGAAAGCCCCCGCATCGGGTTTTCTGAGTTTCCTTCTCAACAATTTCTTTTCAAAAATAGGAAAAATAAAAACCACCATCAAGATCAGACCAGCTCCGATATAAAAAGTCGCATCCAAATCCTCATTTTCATTTAGAATCCAGGCAGCCAGAATTATACCATAGACGGGCTCCAGATTCACGGACAGATTGGCCATAAAAGCGGTCATATGCTTCAAAGCATCAAACGCAAGCGTATAGCAGATCGTAGTACAAATCACCGCAAGAACCAATAAATACTTCCAATCTGCTAATGGAACCGGCCACAAAGAGATTGGATCCTCCCCAAACCTGGTGCCTAATATTAAAATTGAGATTAGGACGAGGGCAAAAAACAGTTCCGTCGCAGTAAAAAATAAGGTACTGCCTTTGCCGACGATCGATTTGTTGTAAGTGGTAAAACCTGCAGCCATAAACGCCGAAATAAGACCCAGCGCGATTCCCACATACATCGTTGAATCGACGGATGAAACCACCAGCAACATACCTGGAATAATGAGCAATCCAAATATGAGTTCGATCCACCGGAATGGCCGATGGGTAATCATAGGTTCGATAATGGCTGTCATTGATGAGGTGGTCGCCAGACAGAGAACTCCTATCGAGGCATTGGACAGCTTGATAGAACCAAAGAAAGTCAACCAATGCAAAGCCAGGAATATGCTGACCATTATCAAAGGCCGCCGCACGGCATAAAAATTATCCCACTGGAAAAGTTTGCGGTACATCAACACCGGCAAGAAAAAAATAATGGCCAGGATCAATCGCCACCAGACCAGGGGCAAAGGACTAAGTGAAATCAAATCACCCAGGATGGCCGTGAAGCCAAAGAACAAAATGGCGATGTGCAAGCTGATAAAAGCTTTCCGACGTGGATCCATAAATCAAAATAGTAAAAACAAAGGTACAAATCAGGAACTCAAAAGTTCCGGTTAATTTCGGGTTTGGTGAGGATTTTTGAATTTGTGAAATTTACTACAAGAAAGCGTCAGCGTAGAGTTTTGAGGGAATTAGCCAGAAGACTACCATACCAGCCCGCAGATTATTTTCTGTCCACTTTTATATGACCTTTTTATATGCTACCTTTGTATAGCTAAATCAACATGAGTTTAAAGATTGGAACACATGATAATGATGTATGAGCGTTTTAAATTCTGGAAAAATCAGGATACTTCGACGGAGGTCGAAGAGGAAGTACTGGTCGAGGATGACCTGGATGAGGGTTCTGTCTCAGAACTCGTCGTTTACAATGATGATTACAACACATTCAACCACGTCATCGAGTGTTTTGTCAAAATTCTGAAGCATTCGGCTGAACAAGCGGAACAGTTATCCCTCATGATCCATTTCAATGGCAAGGCTATCGTCAAAACCGCTCCTTTTACCGTATTAAAACCCTATAAGGATGCCCTGGTAGATCAGGGATTATCGGCCGTTATCGAACAGTAATTAAATTTCCTCATCATTAGGCTTTCCTTTGTATTTCCCACACCCTTTTACAGCAGATAAGTCCGGTCTCCTGGCCATAGGAGGCGATCTGAGTCCGGATTTTATTATTCTGGCGTACAGGTTTGGCATTTTCCCATGGTACAGCGCAGGCGATCCCCTTATGTGGTGGTTTCCTCCTGAACGCTTTGTCCTCAAAACAGGTCAGGTCCATGTGCCCAAATCGATGAGGAGGTATCTCAATAACCCCATTTTCAGCGTGACGGTCGATCGACATTTTGATTTTATAATCGACCAGTGTCAGAACACGCCCAGGCCAGGGCAGAAAGGAACCTGGATCACTCCGGAAATGAAAGTTGCGTATAAGAACCTCCATAATCTGGGACTGGCACACTCCATCGAGATATGGTATAATAAGGAAATAGTGGGGGGATTGTATGGACTGGGGATTGGAAAAATTTTCAGCGGGGAATCCATGTTTTCTCATACCACCGATGCTTCGAAGTTTGCGGTGATTATACTCGATAAAGTGCTCCGGTTACAAGGCTACCAAATGATTGATTGTCAGCAATACACCTATCATATGGAATTGTTGGGTGGATTTCCTATGGATCAAAACACCTATTTTACAGAAGTCCGGAAAAATCTATTCCAGCCCCTGTCCCGACAAAGATGGTCGATGGATCTCATCCCTGAACTATACCGGCACGACCCATAAGGTTGATTCATTAAACCACGACAGATTAAATCAAATATTACCCGGATACGCGATCGTTCACCTTTATTCCTGGATCAGGATAATTTTTCCTTTAAAAATTGACCCGTGTAGGACTCAGGAATCCCGGCAATTTCCTCCGGTGTCCCCATCCCCACTATATGGCCGCCCCCAATGCCTCCTTCCGGACCCAGATCGACCACCCAATCTGCAGATTTGATGATATCCATATTGTGCTCGACCACCAGAACCGTATGGCCCAACTCGATCAGCTCATTGAAAGCTATCAACAATTTCTTGATGTCGTGAAAATGCAATCCTGTCGTCGGTTCATCAAATATAAAAAGGATATGTTCGGATGGATTTTCATGACCCAGAAAATACGCCAGTTTGAGTCGTTGGGCTTCTCCTCCGGACAACGTACTGGAAGATTGTCCGAGTCTGAGATATCCCAGGCCTACTTTCTCCAGTGGTTCGAGTCTCGCTACAATCTCGTGCCGGTCCTCAAAGAACTTCAGGGCATCTTCGATGGTCATATCCAGGACATCGTAAATATTTTTTCCTTTGTATTTCACCTCCAGGATTTCTTTCCGGAATCGCTTGCCGCGGCACTCATCACATTCCAGATATACATCCGATAAAAATTGCATTTCTATCTGGATTTCACCATCTCCCTTACACGTTTCGCATCGGCCTCCTTCCACATTAAATGAAAAATGCCGGGCAGAATATCCCCTGATTTTGGATAGGTTCTGGTTGGCAAAGGTATTGCGTATGTCATCAAATGCCTTCACATAGGTCGCCGGATTGGAACGACTCGAACGACCGATAGCTTTCTGTCCCACAAACTCTACGCTGGTAACCATACCGAGGTCTCCTGAAATAGACTTATACCCTTTGCGCTGTCCACTCTGGATGTTCTCAATATATTCATTGAGTGCCGGGTACAATATTTCGTGAACGAGGGTTGATTTACCCGAACCGGATACACCCGTCAATACATTGAGCACCCCAATTTTAAACCGGGGACTGATGTTTTTGAGATTGTGCATAAAAGCTTCATCCACGGTGATGGTATTGTTCGAGGACCGGCGACGTGAAGGAACCTCGATCACCTCTTTTCCGGCCAGATACATAAGCGTCAGACTTTTGCTCGCCTGTCCGTTCATATTGTCGTGAACTTTACCCTGAAAAACCACTTCACCCCCTTTTTCTCCCGCCAATGGCCCCATGTCGATCAGGTAATCCGCCTTCCGGATGATTTCTTCTTCATGCTCCACCACCACTACCGTGTTTCCGAGTTTTTTGAGGTCCATCAATACCGCGATCAGTTGATCACTATCCCGGGGATGCAAGCCGATGCTGGGTTCGTCAAGGATATACAGCGAAGAGGTCAGGTTGCTGCCGAGACACTTCGTCAGGTAAATCCGTTGGGTTTCACCACCGCTGAGGGTTCCCGATAGCCGATCCAGATGGAGGTAGGAGAGCCCCAATTGATTCATTGCTTTCAGACGCATATTGATCTCGTACAACAACTGGCGGGCAATTTTAGCATCATTCTCATCCAATTCCAGATTCTCAAAGAGCTGGTAAAGTTGATCAATGGGCATGGTCGTCAGATCGGCGATATTGTAGCCGTTAATTTTGACGTATAAGGCTTCCTGACGAAGTCGTTTCCCTTTGCATTCCGGACATTTGGTCCTTCCTCTGAATCTGGAAAGGATAATCCGGTTCTGGATCTTATAGCTATTGTCCTTGAGATCGTCAAAATAAAAATTCAGACCTTTAAAATACTGGTTTCCCGTCCAGAGCAACTCTTTTTCTTCCTCTGTCAGATTTTTATATGCTTTGTGAATGGGAAAGTCAAAATGGTGCGCCATTTTGATCAATGGATCGAGATATTTGATGGCGGTCTCCCCTTTCCATGGCCCTATGGCTCCGTCATACACAGAAAGATTGTGATCCGGAAAGACTTTGTGTTCATCGATCCCCATCACTCTCCCAAAACCTTCGCATTTGGGACAGGCCCCAAAGGGATTATTGAAATTGAAAAGATGCGGGTCTGGCTCCTCAAATTCGATCCCATCCAGTTCAAATCGGTTATTGAAATAATTCAACTCTCCATTTTCCATGTTCTTCACAAAACAAGCTCCCCCGCCCTCTGTAAATGCTGTCTGGACGGAATCACTGATGCGATTGGTATTTTCTTCATCTCCCTGTTTCACCACAAAACGATCGATCACGACCAGAATCCATTTCTCATCGACCTCTTCCAGCGTTTTGGACAATATAGACTTCTTTGATTTCTCCAGGAAATCTTCTATTTTCCAATCCTCCCCATCGACTACGATCCTATTGTACCCCCTTTGCAGTAGCAACTCCAGGTGGGTACTGATCTGTCGCTTGGGGTAATGCTTGTGAAGCGTGGTCAACAGGATTACTTTTGATTCCTCCTTTTGGGTTAATATAAAATCCACCACGTCACTGACCTGATGACGGCGAACGATCTCACCGGAAACCGGCGAATAGGTTTTGCCGATCCGCGCAAACAGGACACGCAGATAATCATATATTTCAGTCATCGACCCTACCGTGCTCCTGGCATTCCTGGTTCCCACCCGCTGCTCCAGAGCTATAGCGGGGCATATGCCTTTAATAAAATCCACTTCCGGTTTTTTCATCCGGTTCAAAAACTGGCGTGCATAGGAAGATAAACTTTCCACGTATCGTCGTTGTCCCTCCGCATAAAGCGTATCCATGACCAGAGAAGACTTTCCGGATCCTGAAACCCCTGATACTACAATCAATTGATTTCTTGGAATTTGGACGTCCACTCCCTTGAGATTGTGCACCCTGGCTCCTTTTATTTCAATTTTTTTATTGGTCATTTGGTAATTTCTTCAATTATGCTGTATATTAGCCCTCACAAAGAACGTATATAAAAAATATTATTTGTTAATTTGTTCAAAGATTTTGCAGCCTTAAAAAGTATTTTGCTAACTTTGAATTCGTTAATCAATCTTTAACCACCAAAATATTGTCATTATAGCATAGAGCATTTACACTGAATCGAACCTTATTATTTAACATTAATAACCCGAAAACGATTTGGTATGCAAATAACTATGCTTTCAGACAAAGACCTTATCAACTCTTACCTCTGTGGTGAGGAGAAATGTTTCCAGGAACTTCTTAGCCGTTACGAAGACAAGATCTACACATCCATTTACATGTTTGTAAAGAACACTGAATTGGCTGAAGATATTTTCCAGGAAGTTTTCATTAAAATTATCAAGACGCTTCGAGCCGGCAAGTACAATCATGAAGGAAAATTCGGGCCATGGGCCATGCGGATTGCCTACAACATGTGCGTGGATAACTTCCGGAAATCCAAGCGCCGTCCACAAATCAATCCTACGGAGGAGTTTGACATCTTTGATGTACTCGAAGTAGAAGACGACAACGTGGAGACAACGATGATCAAAAATGAAACGTTCGCAAAAATCCGCCATTTGGTTGACCTCCTTCCGCCCGAACAGAAGGAAGTGGTCATCCTACGACACTATGCCGATCTGAGCTTTAAAGAAATTGCTCAGTTGACTCGCGTCAGTATCAATACGGCTCTTGGTAGAATGCGATACGCACTGATCAACATGCGAAAGATCGTTGAAGAACGAAACATCGTACTGACATAACAGCAAT
>CALEIL010000244.1 GCA_937876435.1 uncultured Bacteroidota bacterium | reverse complement strand
TTGCACTTACAGCGGGTAGTCTTCCAGGTGAAAAGGAAAAATGCCTGGCCGCCGGGATGACCGATTTTTTGGCCAAACCCCTATTGAAAAAGACATTGGGCAATATGCTCAAAAAGTGGTTGGGTCCGGATCCAGAGCCATAATATAGTGCCGGGACCGGTTAAGATATCCGAAGTAGGCACTTTCAGGAATACAGAACCGAACGATGGATGGTGAAAAATACAACGAGCATCAAATAAAAACATTGCAGTCCTCATTCGAGCGACTCAAAATCGAGAATGATCTAAAGAATGGATGGATTTCTCTGATTTCGCATAATTTTAAGGGGGCGTTCAGTAATTTGATCCAACTCATCGAGGCATTGGAAAACGGATTGATCAGTGAGGTCGATTTTTTCAAATTATTACCCCAGATCAAACAGGATGCTACGAACAACCTTCAGCTCATAGCCGATACCAGCATCTGGACAAAAACCCAACGCGAAGATTATGATCCCGACATGACTGAGGTGTACGTCGTGGAATTATTTGCCAGGTTGAAAAAAGAGTTTCGGGAAATATTGACCAGAAAACAACTCCAGTTTACTTACAGCGGAGACGAGACCATCCAAATTTACGCAGATCCTTTCTTGATTTCCTACGTTCTGGAAAAGATCGTCCACAATGCTTTCAAGTATTCCCGGCCCGGGCAATCCGTAATTGTGACCGCAGAGGAAGACAAGGCGGAAACTATCCTGTCGATTTCAGATCAGGGAACAGGGATGGATGAAAATCAGATAAAATCCATTTTCACATTTGATTCACCCGTGTATAGGGGGACGGAAGGCGAAACGGGCGTGGGATTGAGCCTGAAGATTGCCAAAAATTTTATACATTTGATGGATGGAAAAATTAAAATTGAATCTTTGAAGAGTGAAGGAACGACTGTAAAAATTTTTCTGCCCAGGAAAAACCGAAAGTAAAATGCAGGTAGACCTACGCGTACTGGTAGCTGATGATCACGAAATTGTGCGGATGGGTCTCATTCAGGAGATTAAGCAGTTGAAGCCTCAGGCCTTGCTTTATGAAGTAGGAGATTACGATTCCCTCTACCAACAGATTTCCAAAAATAGATTTGATCTGGCCATTCTCGATGTCAAAATGCCCAACGGCTCCTTCCAGGAAGCCATGGAGTACATCAGATTCAAACAACCGGAGCTTAAAATTCTTGTTTTTTCTTCGCAGGACGAACAGTTGTACGCTACCCGTTATCTCAAAATGGGCGCCGATGGATTTCTCAATAAACATTCCTCCAAGGAGGTCATCGAGCGTGCGCTCAATGACATGCTGTCCAAAGGCAAATACCTCAGTGAGGAATTGAAAGATGCGATGATTTTTGATTCGCTAACAAAGCAAAAAAAGGCTTCACCCGTTGAGTCGCTGTCCAATCGTGAACTCCAGGTGGCCAATAAGCTCTGCGAGGGCATGACGATCAAAGAAATGTCCGATCACCTTCATCTGCACACGTCTACGATAAGCACTTACAAAAACCGGATATTTGAAAAACTCAATATCAATTCCATTCCCGAATTGATCGAAGTCCTGCAAATGTACGAATGAGATCTACGATCTACGATTCCCGGAGCTCAACCTACGCATCACTCCGGAATTAATCCGGAGCATTACCGCAGCATTTTCATCGGATTCTCCAGATAGTCACGGAGGGTCTGCATGAAACGGGCCGCGACGGCTCCGTCCACTACCCGGTGGTCACTGCTCAAGGTCATTTTCATCGTATTTCCGATAACGATCTGCCCATCTTTCACGACAGGTTTTGTATTGATGGTCCCTACGGCCAGGATACAAGCATCGGGTGGATTGATGATGGCGGTGAATTCATCCACGCCAAACATACCCAGGTTGGAAATCGTGAAGGTATTCCCCTGCATCTCTTCCGGTTTGAGTTTTCTGTTACGAGCTTTACCAGCCAGATCTGCAATTTCGGCTTTGATGTCGGACAAGGATTTGTAATCAGCGTGACGTATTACCGGTACCATCAGTCCTTCTTCCACCGCCACTGCTACGCCGATATTGATATCTCCGTGGAGGGTGATTTTTTCACTGTCAATCGAAGCGTTGACGTATGGATGCTTGCGCAGAGCCATGGCGACCGCCTTGATCACGATATCATTGAACGAGATTTTGGTTTCTTCCTCACCGGCGTTGAGCGATTTCCTGGCAGCTATTGCATTGTCCATGTCAATTTCTGCGGTGAGGTAAAAGTGTGGGGAGGTATATTTGCTTTCTCCCAGTCTTTTCCCGATGATTTTTCGCATTTGAGATAGCGGAACGATCTGTTCTTCTCCGCTTTGAATCTCGAGAGTGGCAGAACCCGCTGCCGAAGCTGATGGAGCCGCTACCCCTTTTTCGATGGCTTTTTCTACATCCTTTTTGATGATGCGTCCCCCGTCTCCGGAACCGCTCAGATGAGAAATGTCGATCCCTTTGTCCGAAGCCATTTTTCTAGCCAGTGGCGAAGCCTTTGTTCTTCCATCCTCTGCAGCAGATCCGTTCTTATCTTCCACCGCTTCGACCGGTTTTTCTTCTTTGGCTGGTTCTTTATCAGACTGTGTGTCCTGATCCCCGGATTCATCGGTCTTCTCTGATTTTTCTTCCTTTGTGCTTTCTTCCTCAGACAGCAGTGACTTATAGTCCTCCCCTTTTTCACCAACCACTGCTACTACCGCGTCCACAGGCACCGGACCTTCCTTGATAGCGATGTGCAGTAAGGTGCCTTCCCAGTAACTTTCCAATTCCATGGTGGCCTTGTCCGTTTCTACTTCGGCCAGAATGTCCCCGGGTTCAATATCGTCCCCTTCATTTTTAAGCCATTCGACGATCACTCCTTCCTCCATCGTGTCACTCATTCGTGGCATTCGAATTACTTCAGCCATTTGTTTTATAGTTTTTTATCGTGTAATGTTACAAAGATAAATAAACAAATTATAAATGATAATATCAGGTAACGCAGAAAGAAAATGTTATTTTTGAATCATGAATCATTTACCCAGCAGCTTTGAATCCCTGATCCATTCATTGAGTCAGCTCCCGGGAATCGGCAAGAAAACGGCCATGAGACTGGCGATGTATATCGTGGATCACAAAGACAATATAGTACCCGAATTCGCCTCATCATTGGAGCGGGTCAACACAGAGTTGAAAAATTGTGTGGTTTGTGGAAACTACTCAGATCAGGATCTATGTACCATCTGCGAGAACTCCAAGCGCAATACCGGAGTAGTATGCGTGGTGGAAAGCGTCAAGGATCTGATTGCTATCGAAGAGACCGGTCAGTTCCAGGGCCGATATCACGTCCTGGGTGGATTAATCTCTCCCATAGATGGAATAGGACCTGACGACATCCGGATCGCAGGGCTGCTGCACCGGATCGGAGAAGAAAACATCAGCGAGCTGATCATGGCTATCAGTTCTACTATCGAAGGAGATACCACGCTGTATTATATATCTCAACAGGTCGGATCGACCGTTACTGTGAGTTCCATCGCGCGGGGCGTGGCGTTTGGGGGGGAACTGGAGTACACCGATGATTTTACGCTCGGCCGTGCTATCCTTCGGAGAACCCCCATTGATAATTTGTTTAACGGAGATCATTGATGGAACTTTCCGTGATCGTGGTCAATTACAATGTGCGATATTTTTTGCACATCTGTCTGGAATCGCTCCTGGCGGCTACTTCGACGTTGAAAAGCGAAATCATCGTCGTGGATAATGCCTCAGTTGACGGGTCGGTCGATATGATCCGGGAACTCTTTCCCTCGATTCGTTTGATCAGTAATCCTGAAAATGTGGGATTTGGAAAAGCCTGTAATCAGGGTCTCCAGATTTCCCGGGGACGTCACGTCCTGTTTGTCAATCCGGATTCCCTGATGGGGGAATCGTTGCTGACCAGAGCTCTGGAGGTATTCACCCAGGATGAAACAATTGGGGCAGTGGGAGTGTGTCTGCTCGATGGAAACGGACAGGTATTGAGAGAGTCCAAAAGATCCATTCCCACCTTGTGGTCTGCTTTTACCAAATTTTCCGGACTGAGCGATTTGTTTCCCCGGTCACCTTTTTTCAATGGATACTACGCACCGGAGCTCGCTTATGATGAGACGGG
The DNA here is from genome assembly GCA_937876435.1 of uncultured Bacteroidota bacterium. Taxonomy (GTDB): domain Bacteria; phylum Bacteroidota; class Bacteroidia; order Chitinophagales; family Saprospiraceae; genus Membranihabitans. The sequence continues at coordinate 10,728 of CALEIL010000244.1, read as the reverse complement.
TGATATTGAAGTTTTGCCCGGCGCGTTTATGTTGATCAGAAAGGATATCCTGGATGATCTGGGAGGTTTCGACCCCAGATTTTTTATGTACGCCGAAGACATCGATCTATCCTACCGGATCACCAGAGCCGGATATCGAATCCGATATCTGGGGACGGAATACGTGATTCATTTCAAAGGCGAAAGCACCCAAAAATCACTAAAGACTTATACCAATACTTTTTTTCATTCTATGAGGCTGTTTATCCGGAAGTATAAAGGAGAACTGTACGCTCCTGGGGTAGCGTGGCTGCTGCAGGGAGTGGTACGAACCATCCAGGGTATTCAATCCTTTCGAAAAAGGATATTTAAAGCAAATTCCGGCCAGGTAAAATCCCGGTTTCCCACCCGGATCTTTCTGTTGACCGGACGGAATCATATCCGGCAACAACTCCTGGATTCATTTGATTTTCAAACGATCGAACTTATCCCGCAGGAGGGGGCTCATCAGGCCTCATTTTATCTGCGGTACGCGCCTTCCTGGCTCCAGACCCATCCCGATACCGCGATGATTCTCGATTTTCGGGCGCTCCATTTTGAACAGATCGTCGACCTGTGGAAGATTCCAAGAAGGCAACCCATCTTTATGTTGGATGGGACCAATTCGTTTATAATTTGTTCCCACAATAAGGAAAAACAAGGAGAAGTCCATACCTTTACCCCATGACCGATAAGCTTCATATCAGGGATCTGAGCGATGAAATTCTGGACGATGTCATCGGATACCGTCGTCATCTTCATCGGTATCCGGAGTTGTCGTTTCAGGAAAAAAACACGGCTGCTTTCATCGCCGATAAATTGGCTAAATGGGGAATCCCGTACCAGGAGAATGTGGGCGGATATGGTATCGTCGGTTTGATCGAGGGACGGAAATCCGGTGGAAAAACCATCGCTTTGCGGGCAGATATGGATGCCTTACCTATAACAGAAGAAAACGAAGTGGAGTACGCCTCCCGGCACGAAGGGGTGATGCATGCCTGTGGACATGATGTGCATTCCAGTTCCCTCCTCGGGACGGCTTATGTATTGAGCAAATTAACCAATGAATTTTCCGGTCAGGTCAAATTGATCTTTCAACCCGGGGAGGAACAATTGCCGGGGGGTGCATCGCTTATGATCAAAGACGGGGTTTTGAAAAATCCTGCCCCCGCCCTCATCCTCGGGCAACACGTACACCCTCCGCTAGAGGCAGGTGTGGTCGGTTTTCGCGCGGGTCAGTACATGGCCTCCAGTGATGAATTGTTTCTGACGGTGACGGGAAAAGGTGGACACGGTGCCTTGCCCCACAATGTAGTCGATACCACGCTCATCACGGCTCACATTATCGTGGCTTTACAACAGATCGTCAGTAGACGGTCAGACCCGACAAGTCCTTCTGTCCTGAGTCTGGGCAAAATCTACAGCGACGGCGGAGCGACCAATATAATACCCGAAACGGTCCATATCCAGGGAACATTCCGGGCCATGGATGAAAGCTGGCGGTCTCATGCCCATCAGCTCATCCGGGACACGGTAGAAAATACAGCCCGGGCGTTTGGCGGGAAAGCGGAAATCGAAATAAGAGTAGGATATCCGTACCTGTACAATGAACCGGAGCTCACCCACAAATTGAAGAACAGAGCCATCGAATACCTGGGTGCGGATCGGGTAGTGGATCTGCCCATTCAGATGACTTCTGAAGATTTCGCTTTCTATTCCCATGAAATAGACGCCTGTTTTTACCGGCTCGGCGTGTCCGGCAGAGATTCTGCCTCCCCTCGACAGTTGCATACACCCACTTTTGACGTCGATGAGCGTTGTTTTCAGACAAGCATCGGATTGATGTCTTATCTTACCCTGGCGGAACTTGCTGAAATTCAGTAAAATACCCCTTCCTTGTTAAAGCCCTATTAAAATAAAATATTTTTTGTTTGGTTATTCAGACTAAAAATCTCTATATTTGACATATTAAACATTTATATAATATATAATATCCCTAAAACCTGTAGTACATGGCCAAAATTCTAATTGTAGATGATGAAGATGCGATCCGCAGAACCCTCAAGGATATCCTGACCTTTGAAAAGTTTAAGGTGGATGAAGCCCGGGATGGAATGGATGCCTTAGCCAAGATTAAGAAAAATGATTACGACGTAGTCCTGATGGATATCAAGATGCCCGTAATGGACGGAATGGATGCTCTGGAAAGATTGCAGGAAATTCAACCCGATCTTCCTGTCATCATGATCAGCGGCCACGCCAACATCGACAATGCCGTGGAAGCGGTCAAAAAAGGAGCTTTTGACTTTATACAAAAACCACCAGATCTCAACCGGTTACTGATCACGGTCAGAAATGCACTGGAGCAGGGGAATCTCATACACAAAGCCAGAAACCTGGAACGAAAGGTCAACAACGCAGTGATCCAGGATATGATCGGAAAATCCGAAGCACTGAAAAATGTGCGGCAGATGATCGATAAAGTTGCTCCTACCAACGCGAAGGTCCTCATCACGGGGGACAACGGTACAGGAAAAGAATTGGTGGCCGGTTGGATTCACGCAAAGAGCGACCGGGCAGACAAACCACTGATCGCTGTGAATTGCGCAGCCATCCCTTCCGAACTTATCGAGAGTGAATTGTTTGGTCATGAAAAAGGGGCGTTTACCACCGCGGTAAAACAACGGATCGGAAAATTTGAGCAAGCCAATAAAGGGACACTTTTCCTGGACGAAGTAGGAGATATGAGTCTGTCCGCGCAGGCCAAGGTATTGCGCGCTTTGCAGGATAATATCATCACCCGGGTAGGTGGGGACAAGCTGATTACCGTGGATGTCAGGGTACTGGCGGCGACCAACAAGGATTTGCAGGCGGAGATCAGAAAGGGAAAATTCAGGGAAGATCTTTTTCACCGGTTGCAGATTATCAATATTAAGGTGCCATCACTCAATGATCGTCGGGAAGACATCCCCATGTTGGTCGAATACTTTACAGAATTGATCTGTGAACAAAACGGGTATCCGATCAAAGAATTTACAAAAGGAGCCATCGGATTGCTTCAACAACACGATTGGACCGGAAATATCCGGGAGTTGCGCAACGTGGTCGAAAGGCTCATCATTTTAAGTACAGGAGCGATCGACGAGAGGATGGTCGAAAAATACGTTAATCCCAATGTGTATAGTAAACCCGGAATTACTGATTTTATCAATCGATTTTCTTCCCTGGAAGAAGCTACGGAGTATCTGGAGAATGCCTATAGGAAGAAATTTTGACACATTCAGGACCTATGGAGGAATTCAACTCAATGGACAATCATCCCCACAAACTAAGGAAACAATGGCGTTCTTTGAAAGGAGAAAATTCCTGGACGCTGTTCAAGGTGATCGCTGAAATAGTAGATGGTTTTGAAATTCTCAATTCCGTAGGTCCGTGCGTTTCTGTTTTTGGCTCAGCCCGTACAAAGCCCGATAGCAAATATTACAAGGCCGCCGTCGAAATTTCAAGGCGGTTGGTCAGAGAGGGATTTGGAATTATCACCGGTGGCGGACCCGGGATTATGGAAGCCGGGAATAAAGGGGCTGATATGGAAGACGGGATCTCGGTCGGTCTGATTATCGAATTGCCGTTTGAGGCTGGTTACAACGAATACATTAGTCCCGATAAGATTTTATTTCACCGGTATTTTTTCGTCCGCAAAGTCATGTTTGTCAAATATGCGCAGGCTTTTGTAGCGATGCCAGGCGGTTTCGGGACGATGGATGAACTATTTGAAGCTCTTACATTGATCCAGACCAAGATCAGTACGAGAGTTCCGGTCATCTTGTTTGGTACCGAATACTGGTCAGGTCTGTTCCAATGGATCAAAGACGTCATGTTTGAAGTAGCGGGGAATATCAACGAGGAAGACCTGGATCTGTTCGTCATTACGGATGATGTAGAGGAAGCGGTGAATATTATATGCGATTTCTATGAAGAAGACAAGGGGGGCAAATTGCAGCCGAATTACGAATTGTGAGAGATGCCAGCTGATAACTACCTCCCAAACAAGGGGTCATGAACAAGGGGTCGTGACCCCTTGGATTGATTAATTTCGGAATATCCATTCGATTCCCATTCGAAGAGAGGGGTCCCGCAGGGGGTAGTGGTACGTATCGAAGAGGATTTTTTCCTTCTGCCAGAATAAATTGCTGTTTTCCATCCGGACAAAGAATTTAAAAGTCCGGACGCGAAAAGCAAAGAATGGGTTGACCCTGTATTCTGAGGGAAGGCTTCTGTCGGCTGGTATAAAAGACTGGACATAAGGCAGATAATAAGAGGCTTCGTGGCTATTTTTCCAGTAGACGGTAAATCCCAAGTTGAGGTGCATCCTGTTTTTGAACCATTTATCTTCTATGAAAAATGTGTGCCTTCCTGACAAGGTAGGATACGCCGGCAGTATCTGATCTGAAGAACGCAGAGCCAGTTCATTTTCCAGATGAAAAATGCCGAGGTGGAGATTAAGTTGGGGGTTGAGAGCCACCGAGGTCTGATTGTTGATCGTATCAGGCAATCCCAGATGGTTGAGGTAACTGAGATTGGTCTGGAAAAGTTGGGTAAGTCTTACCCTGGCTTCCAGATGTTCGGATTTGTATTCAATGGAACCACCAAGTAGTTGGGTGAAGGTGGAAGGCGGATCGAGATCCCAGAACGTTTCTCCTGCAAAATTTTGATACCTGTACAACCACGGAGCGGGCGTTCTTTTCAGGGCTGCTCTCGCAGAAACCGCAAAACCGCGCCAATCGGTCTTAAGTTCTCCTGACAGATCAAAGTATACGTTGTTATTGTATAAACGCAGGTCAAGGTGGCCATTCAGATTCATAAATGAAGTATTGAGAAGGAGGTCACCTTGTTGAACAAATTCCTGCCAGTTTTGGGTGCGATTGATAAATTGAATCTTATTGATGTTGATGCCAGTCTGTGATCTCAACGTAAAAACAGTTTTGGTACTATCGGAGAATTCCAGGACGGCCGCCGGCATGACGCTGGTGGTTTTAATATACGTATTGAGACCATTGAGTCCTTCCAGTTGATAGTCAGGAAAAAAAACAGGATCCTGATTGGTGGCTTCCGCGGTCACGCTGAATTGTCGTTGGGTGTAATCGACCTGGAATCCTGCATTTGCTGCGTACTGCCGGAACCGCAACGCCTTGAGCATCCATCCGGTTTTGGCTATTTTACTGTCGTCTCTGCTTCTGCCATTTCGAAACCGGATCGGATAACCAGCCCGGTTTTCATATACTTCCTGTTGGGGACCAAAATACAGGGAATCCGTTGTGATTCCACCGTTGTTGTTTTGCTGGAATACTTCCGAGGCAAATAAAAAATATCCATACCATTTTTCTTTGTCGAGGGTAAACCCCGTATGGAAGATGGTATTGAAACTGCGTTGATTCAGATAATCTCCGGTGAAATTGTAACGATTGTGATCGATGGCAAAACTCAGATCGTTGAATTTTCGGGCGAAGTACCCATTGAAAATGCTTTGGTTGACCTGAGGAGTCTGGACGTAGGTGACTTTGGTTATCGGGAGTCCGTCTTTGATAAAGAGCATGTCTCCGAAGTCCTTTCGATACGGATCAAAAGCATGAAAGCCCGGATTCCATCCAGCATCCTGAGGAATATGATAGAAAGGATTGTACACGGGCGAACCACTATATCCCAATGTCATGAGATACGGCCATTGGTCTTCTATCACCCCCGTGGTATGAAAATTCCCTCGCAGGGTAGTATCTGTGACGACGTCTTCCATCGTTCGCTGAATATAATCTACGTATTGGATGGTATCGATGACCTCGGTATAACCTGGTTGTTGGGTATTCTGCAACTGCCCCTGTGCCCACGCGGTGATGGTTGTCATCGTCCAGGCAAGTATTATTATGACGATCTTTCCAGGCACTTTTTTGAATTGTAGAGCAATAATGGATTCCGTTTGTTATTTGAAGGAACATAACGATGTGGGCTCCGGATTTTAATTCATGCTTTTGAATTTTAATTCTTACATCTCCAGTACAGCCGGATTCATTCCCATCGAAGAAAACCCTCCGTCATGGTAGAGATTTTGCATGGTCACCATTCGGGTATAGTCCGAAAACAAGGTAACGCAATAATTGGCACAGTCTTCTGCATTCGCGTTGCCCAATGGCGACATTTTATCAGCGTAATTAAAAAATTCATGAAACCCTTTGACCCCCTGGCCAGCTGTCGTCATGGTCGGAGACTGGGATACCGTATTGACACGAACTTTGTTTTTGAGAGCCCAGTGGTACCCAAAACTTCTGGCAAATGACTCCAGTAATGCCTTGGATTCGGCCATTTCACTATAATCAGGAAAGGTTCTCTGGGCTGCGATGTATGATAAGGCCACGATGCTGCCCCATTCGTTGATCGCGTCCAGTTTCATTGCGGTCTGCATCACCTTGTGGAAGGATATGGCTGAAACGTCCAGGGTTTTGGACATCCAGGCGTAATTGAGATCGGTATAGGGTTTGTCTTTTCGTACATTGACAGACATACCGATCGAATGGAGGATAAAATCCACTGGTCCGCCCAGTACTTCCATGGATTTCCGAATCAAGTGATCCAAATCTTCTTCACTGGTAGCATCGGCGGGGATTTCTTCTGCGTTGAGTTTTTTCGCCAATTCCTGTATTTGCCCCATTCTGAGTGCTACAGGAGCGTTGGTCAATGTCACCGATGCACCTTCCCCGACTGCTTTTTCCGCAATCTTCCATGCCATGGATTGATCGTCCAGTGCACCAAAAATGATCCCTTTCTTTCCTTTCAGAAGATTGTGTCCCATATGTCTTGTTTTAGATCGTAACGAATGTATTAATAATTAATGAATTTCTGTTTTTTCAAGAAGATACTTTGCATTTTCCAAAGCCGTGGAGCTGGGAGGGTCACTACTCATCATGATGGCGAGTTCTGTGATCCGTTCATCCCTTTTCAGATCTCTGATCCTGGTTTCGCTTTTATCTTCCGTCATTTCTTTGTAAACGAACAAATGTTTGTCAGCCCGTGAGGCAACCTGGGGAGAATGAGTGATACAAATCACCTGATGGTGCCGTCCCAAATTGTATAACACAGTGCCCATTTTATCCGCTGCTGAACCGGAAACACCCGAATCAATTTCGTCGAATACGATAGTAGGCAGGGGGATAGAACGCGCGATCAATGCTTTAATAGAAAGCGCAAGTCGCGAAATTTCCCCACCTGAAGCCACTTTTTCTACCGGGGCCAACGGTACACCAGGGTTGGCTGAAAATAAAAAGCGGATTTCATCCTGTCCAAAATCATTGAGGACCTCCGTCTGAACGACTTCGACTTGAAAGTCTGATTTATCCAGATTGAGCAACGAGAGGAGATCCAGCACTGCCTGCCGGATCGGTTTGGTTTGTCCGGCCCGTTTTGCTGAAATCTGGTCTGCTTCCAGTTTCAATTTTTTGGTCAGTCGATCAATTTCAGATTCCAGTGTGGCTGTTTGGGAATCGGTCTGATCTATTTCATTCAATTCTGACTGAAGTTGCCTGGTCAATACGGAAAGTTCACTTGCTTCTGTCAGGTGATGTTTTTTGATGACCTTGAAGATATCTGCCATTCTCGATTCTATCCGTTCGGCGCTAGCAGGTTCCATTTCTACGAGGTCTTCCAGTTGGGTGATCTCAGAATGGAGGTCTTCCAGTTCGATGTAGTTGGATTCCAGCCGGTCTTTTAGATTTTTTAGAGCGTCCATTTCCACCTTGATAGAGGATAGTCGTACGATCAGACTCCGAAACTGATCGAGTAAATTGTTTTCGGCCCCTTCAAACATATGATCCGCCATGCTGATGATTTCGAGGATATCGGAGGAGTTGCGCACCAGATTGAGCTGTGCTTCCAATTCTGCGAATTCACCGTCCTGATAGTTGAGTTGATTTATCTCATTGAGCTGGAATTCCAGAAAATCCTTCTTTTGGGAAAGGGAGATTTGTTTTTCCTGCAGGGCCTTCAATTCCGCCTTTAATTTTTTCCACTGGCTATACAATTTTCGGTACGCATCGACTTCAGCCGATTGTCCGGCCAGACTATCTATCACCTGAAATTTGAAATTTCGGTCCCGGAGAAAATGACTGTCAAATTGTTCGTGGATATCTATCAGATGATCCGCGAGAGATTTCAAGGTGCTGAGATTGACCAGGTTATCGTTTACGAAGGCCCGGGATTTGCCATTGGAACGGATTTCCCGCCGGAGGATGGTCTCGTCTTTGTAATCGAGTTCTTCCGAATCAAAATAGGATTGTAATTTATAAGACTGCAGGTCAAACGATCCTTCGATCACGGTGGTTTTGTCTTCATCCGCTACCGTTGAAGTATCAGCCCGCTGGCCCAATATGAGATTGAGGGCACCCAGCAGTATTGATTTTCCGGCTCCGGTTTCACCGGTGATGGTCGTGAGGTGGCTGGAAAAATCTATGGTGATCTCATCGATCAACACAAAATTTTTTATATAGAGTGATTTCAGCATGTATTATACCCGCATTTCAATAGTCAAATATCTATAAAAGTTTGGATATATTGTAAATGGGGGTGGGATTGTGTGTAGGTTTCTGTGTGTACTTGGGCGTGGGATGGATAAAAACACTGCTCTGCTCCCAGACATCTTCAATTCAACATTCAACATTCAAAATTCAAAATTGAAATGACCGTTCGGCCGTTTGTATGGATCGTTCTAAGACAAATCATGATTTGTCTTTACGCAATTCAAAATTCAGAATTCACCATTCAAAATTCTCAAAAGTACTTCCCTTATGGACTCTTCCGTTGGTTTTTCAGCAACGTAGATTTTGTTTTCGGGGACATGGAGCGAAAGCAGGGTTTCCGCGGTGGGTTTGCCAATGGCAATGGAGGCCAGCAGAGGGGCCGGATTGTTTTCAAAGAAGGCAATCGCATTGCGGCTACTGGTGAAAATCCCTATGTCCATCGGTGGGAATTGTTTATCGAGCAGCAAATTGTCATAAATAGCAATACTGGTGGCTTCCCTGTGTCGTGAAACTATCTCATACAACAGGTTGCGGGAATGCGTGGCCCGGATAAAAAGAACCGATTCGTAAGGATTACAACGTTTTAAAAATTTTTCGGCGATTTGCTCGGTATCCCCATATCCTACAAAGTCACAGTGAATCCCCCATCCCGTCATAGCAGTGGCGGTACCTTCCCCCATAGCCGCCCAATTTACATTGTCATTGTGAATAGAGGACATCCACTTGGATTGCCATTGCTTTGCAAAGCTCTCTACCCCGTTTTTGCTATAAAAGAAAATCCAGTCGGTTACCGGAAGTTTTGGAACGTCGATGGGTTCGATGTGAATCAAAGATTCACCCGTCAATTGGACCGGGTGAATCTGTCCGATCTGGTTCAGTGGACTATCCGGGTCCAGAACTCTTGATATGAAAATCCGGGTTTTCAAAATATATCATCCAATTCCCCCTTTTTGAGGAGGTGGTTAAAACACTTGGTCGCTGCCATGACGTCGCTTCGGGCATTATTGGGATTGGGATAGGCAGCATTAAAACACGCCATGTGCAGCTCGGTGAGTGACGGCCATTTGTAACGACCATCCCCGCTGTCGATTTTGCAGAAGTAAGTCGATTCCTGCATCAGACAATATTTCTCGGAATTGTGGAGGCGATGACTGATCCCGTACCGAAAAAATTCGGCTCCCACGATACTTTCGTTGTAATTGAGATTGAATGAAAAGACTAAATTAGCCCTATCTATGTCTGATTTGAATTTGTGCAAAACTTCTTCTATATCAGATCCTTCCTGTACTATTTTTTCCGGATCCAGTTTATGAAACCGAATCATATCGTCCGGGATCTCCAGAGCGAAATTTTTGATGAGGTGATCTTCATCGGATACCAGATCCCCCGCATCGTCGTACAGAAGCCAGGAAATGTGGATCATTCTTGGCCAGTTGAACGTATCGGTATATGGTTTTTTGTAGCTTTTGGGTTTCCCTACAGCGGATGTGTCAAAGAGTAATGTCATATTTTAATTTTTTTACGATCGTTTCAGCTAATTCGTGATCGGTACCGGAAGAATACTGAACAAAATACAAAGGATCCTGCCAATTTTCAGCGAAACATGCCCATACGTGTAAATATCCGTTGCTGTCTTTTACACAATACGCTCCCAGGGGCATATGACAGCCGCCACCCATCAGTTGCAGGATTTTACGTTCCACGTTGCTCGTTTCGATCAATTTCGAATCCGTCAGACCTCCCAGGGTCTTCCGCAATTGAATGTTTTCTTCTCGGGTCTGAAATGCTATAATGCCCTGACCGGGAGCCGGGATGAATTCGCGAGGATTGAGCGTGAGGGTCTCCAGTTCCGAAAGGTCGGCTTCGGTTCGGTCGATACCTGCCTGGGCCAGAATAATCGCATCAAATTCTCCGTTCCTGAGTTTTTGAATCCTCGTCGGTACGTTTCCGCGGATATCGATGGTCCGGACGTCGGGTCGGTAATAAGTAATCTGAGCCTTACGCCGCTGGGAAGAGGTTCCTACCCTGGCATCGGAAGGAAGTTTGAACAACTCGTCGTTCTGAAAATTTTCCTTACGGATCAACAGAACGTCAGAAGGATTGGCCCGCTCGGAAAGTCCCGCGATCACAAGACCTTCCGGACTCTGGG
>CALEIL010000243.1 GCA_937876435.1 uncultured Bacteroidota bacterium | reverse complement strand
TGGGATGTAAAAAGACTGGTCAAGCAAATGGTGATGTCCACTACCTATCGACAGTCTTCCCGGATGAACACCAAGGGTGCAGAACTGGATCCACAGAACGTGTTTTTGTCCCGAATGACCCGTCACCGGTTGTCCGCAGAAATTATCCGCGATCATGTGCTCGCCAGCAGTGGCCTGCTCAATCATGAAATAGGGGGGCCGAGTTACAAGCCGTACCAGCCGGAAGGCATCTGGGAAGTAACGAGTTCGGGTCGGGGAAGCCTCCGGACCTACGTCCAGGATCACGGTGACGAGCTTTATCGCAGAGGCTTGTACGTATTTATCAAGCTCACCGTTCCCCCTCCCAATATGTTGATTTTTGACGCGAGCAACCGGGATATGTGTGAACTGGGCAGACCGACCACCAATACACCGCTGCAAGCGCTGGTGATGATGAATGATCCCATCATCATGGAAGGTTCGAGAGTGCTGAGTCAAAAATTATTGGAAAAAAGCGACGACATGGATGCGATACTGCATGAAGCTTTTGTCCGGGTGATCTGCCGATATCCGGATACCAAAGAGATTTCTGTCCTCAAAGAATATTACCAGGAAGAATTGAAGCGCTATTCCGAACAACCGGAAGAAGCGAAAAAATTTATAACGGTGGGGGAGTACCCCCAAGCAGAAAACCTGGACCCGGTAGCGCAGGCAGCGCTCATGTCTTCGATTCATTTGCTGTATAACCTTGAAGAAGCCATCACTAAAACTTAGAATCATGAACGACCAGGAAATAAAAGAATCCCGACTACGGATAAACCGACGTCATTTTTTATCCAAAATGAGTATCGGCATCGGGAGCGCTGCCCTCGGATCCTTGTTGATTCCGGGATTGTTTGAAGGGGGGTCTCAGGAAGAAGCCCTGAGCGCCGCCATACCGCATTTTGCACCCAAAGCCAAGCGGGTGATATACCTGTTTCAAAGTGGAGCTCCTTCACAGCTCGAGTCTTTTGATTACAAACCCATGCTCAACAAAAGGATGGGCGAAGACTTACCGCCTTCGATAAGGGACGGTCAACGGCTTACCGGTATGACCGCGAATCAGACTAAATTTCCACTCGTCGGATCGTACTACGATTTTAACCAATACGGTGATTCCGGAGCCTGGGTGAGCGATCTTTTTCCTTACACAGCCAAGATCGTGGACGAGCTCTGCATCGTCCGCAGTCTGCATACCGAAGCGATCAATCACGACCCTGCCATCACATTTTTCCAAACGGGCGCCCAGCAGGGCAACAGACCGAGTATGGGAGCCTGGCTGAGTTATGGCCTGGGGAGCGAAAATAAAAATCTGCCCACCTTCTGCGTGCTGGTTTCCAAGGGGGATGGCAACGGTCAGGGAGTCTATTCCAAACTGTGGACCAACGGTTTTCTGGATTCTGTGCATCAGGGCGTGCAATTTTCATCGGGACACGATCCGGTCCTGTACCTCAGCAATCCCGATGGCACCGATTTTGCGTCGCGCCGTAGAATGCTGGACAAACTGGCAGAACTGAATCACCATCAGTTTGATCAGATCGAAGACCCCGAAATCACAGCCAAAATTCAGCAATATGAAATGGCGTACAGAATGCAGACTTCGGTTCCGGAAGTCACCGACCTATCCAAAGAGCCGGACCATATTATCAAGTTGTATGGACCGGATTGCCTGGTTCCGGGAACTTACGCCGCCAATTGTCTGTTGGCCCGCAAACTGGCTGAGAACGGCGTGAGATTTGTTCAGTTGTACCACCAGGGCTGGGATCAGCATGGCAACCTGCCCCGTGAAATGGCGGGTCAGGCCAAAGATGTAGATCAGGCGTCCGCCGCGTTGGTGATGGATCTCAAACAAAGAGGCATGCTCGATGATACGTTGGTCGTCTGGGGCGGTGAATTTGGCAGAACCAATTATTGTCAGGGGAAACTGACGGCGGATAATTACGGGCGTGACCACCATCCGAGGGCATTTTCCGTATGGATGGCCGGAGGTGGGATCAAACCCGGGGTAGTCCACGGGGAAACCGATGAATTTGGGTACAATATCGTCAAAGATCCTGTCCATATCCACGACTTCCACGCGACGATTCTGGACGTTCTGGGACTCAATCATGAAAAACTAACGTATAAATATCAGGGGCGAAGGCTGAGGTTGACAGATGTGGGTGGAAAGGTGGTTAATAAAATAATTGCTTAAATCCCCACCGGACGGTCAATTTATGGATACATCGAACAGATTGTGGCGGATATTGGGAATGATCAATTTCGGACTGGATGCATTTATCCTGTTTTTTCTCCTGACGGCTACGTGGATTGAAATACCCCCATTTCTCCAGGTTTTCGGCCGGGCTCATCCTATGGTGCTCCATTTCCCCATCGTTTTTATAGTGCTGCTACCCGTCATTCCGTGGGTACTATCAGCGCTTTCCATAGAAAAAGAATACAGGCACCAGTTTATGGGCCATTACCTGACGATCGCTCATTTTCTTTGCGCGGTGACCGTTTTATTTGGCCTGATACTGTCTGTAGAAGGGGGGTATTCCGGAGAAGGAGTGATCAACCACAAGTGGGGAGGCATCGTATTGCTGGCCATCTTGATTTTTCTGGAAAATTTCCGGCAATTCTCCCGGAATCAGGGAAATCTCTCCCGTTTCCTGCTGATTATTCCAGCTATCGCCCTGATCGTTACGAGTCATATCGGGTCGGGTATAACCCACGGCCGGGATTTCCTGACAGAACCCATCATCCGAAAATCGGTCAAACAAGCCCCCCTGGATCAGGCGCTGGTTTACCGGGACGTCATCCATCCTATACTGGATCAGAAATGCATCAATTGCCACAATACCTCCAAATCCAAGGGAGAACTGGTATTGGAAGACAGCGTCTCGATTCTGCGAGGAGGGGAGAACGGATCCATCGTGGTACCGGGGGACCTGGCTGAAAGTTCCATGTTCCAGCGATTGATACTGGATATCGACCACGATGATCATATGCCTCCCAAAGGAAAACCACAGTTAACCCAGACAGAAATTCTTTTGATCCGGGAATGGATCGCCGGGGAAAAATTATTTGACGTGGCTTATTCTTCCCTGGAGACCACGGATACCCTGGCGGTATTGATCAGGGATAATTACGACACGCACCGCCGACCGGTTTACGATATGAAGCCCGCCAGGGAAGAAGATATTCTGGCACTCAATGACAATTACCGGTTGCTCAGTCCGATAGCCCGGGAATCCCCGGCGCTTTACGCCCGGTTTCTCAGTGCTTCTCATTTTGAGAATGAACACCTGACATCCCTGACCAAAACCCGGGATCAGGTGGTGGATCTTTATCTGGGCCATATGCCCGTAGGGGATGAAGAACTGTCGACCGTAGAACAATTTTCCAATCTACAGGTGTTAAATCTCAATGGCACAGAAATTACAGATCAGGGATTGACCCATTTGTATAAATTGGAAAATCTTCAAAATCTTTACCTGACCGGGACTTCCGTGACCGAAGAAGGTATCCGGGAGCTCCTGAAATCCAACCCGGTCAAAAAATTGTATTTATGGGATACGCAGGTTGACTCCAATGGCATGAAAAATTTGAATCAATTATTTCCCGGTACGATGATCATCGGCCAGTCCAATCCATTTGGCGATCAGATCATCGCGCTCAATGCCCCTCAGATTACACCGAAAGATGCGTTTTTCCAAACCACGGCGAGCATTAAAATGGATCATCCCATTCCCCAGGTGACGATTCGGTACACGACCGATGGGAGTGATCCGGATAGCCTGACTTCGCCCGTCTATGAGACCCCTCTGGAATTTCAGGAAAATACCAACCTGCGAATACAGGCCTTTAAGGAAGGGTGGCTGAGCAGCCCCATCCTGGAACGATCATTTTACGCCAGCCGGTATACCCCGGATTCTTCGTGGTTTATCACCCCACCTCATCAGCGTTATAGGGGAGAAGGCATATTGACCGTGATCAATCTAAAGTCTGGTGAAAGGGAACACGAAGATAAAAGTTATCTGGGATACCGGGAAGAGAATGGGATTTGTGGATTTTCTTTTGACAGCCCGGTTCCTTTGAAAAATGTCGTGATATGTGGCATCACCAAAACACCATCCTACATTTTTCCTCCTTACCGCCTGGAGGTGGAGGTGCTGGATGAAGGGGGACGATGGCATAAAGCTCCACCGGTCCAACCGGATCAACCCGCCTCAGGATTAGGGTTTGAAAAATATTATATTACCGTCCCGCTCGGTCAGGAACTTCTCGCCAGTGAAGTCAGGATTGCGGTCGTTCCTGTCCCCAGACTCCCCGATTGGCATGCGGGTAAAGGGGATAAAGGCTGGGCCTTTGTGGACGAGATATTGTTTCAATGAAAGAAAATAAATGAAAGGGCAAGGCGCTGAGCATGATGCGATGGAAATATGAGAGATGGCTTGAAAATATATACAATGCCGGTCAACTTCGTCTTCCATGGCTGTCTTGATGAGATCTTGCTGCCCGGTCAAAATTTGCTATTTTTACCGCGATGAAGCAAAATAACAAATACAAATTCAGGGATTTTTCGCTTTCGCTTCTGGAGAAAAAACACGACCTGAGAGGGTACATTATTATGGCCTGTGTTTTTTTGGCGATCCATTTCATGCTGGAAGTCGAACTCTTTTCATTCCTGGATCTCAATTACACCGTCCTCAAAAAAATATCGCTGAGTCTTTCCATCATTTCCATTCTGATTTTGATCGGAAAGATCATCGAAAACATCATTATCAACCGCAATACATCCGAAGGAGACAAACACAATCTGTTGAGCATCACGGGATTGATTACGACCGTAATGATCATTATCGTCGTCATTGCATTTTTGTTCCAGAACCTCTACGCCCTGGCGGTCAGTTTTGGTTTGATTTCCCTGGTATTGGGGTTCGCCCTCCAATCTCCGATTGCGTCGTTCATCGCCTGGCTGTATATCGTGATCAGGAGGCCATATAAGGTGGGTGATCGGATCCAACTGGAAAAATTAAGAGGGGACGTCATAGAAATCAATTATCTGGATACGGCTATCCTTGAATGCAGCGGAGATTATTTGCAAAACGACCGGCGCAGCGGGAGAATTATTTATTTTCCCAACAGTATTATCCTCAAATCGGAAGTGATTAATTATTCCGGCCCGTTTACCCCCTTCATCTGGGACGAAACGGGAATTCAGATAGCCTATACGAGCGATCTTCAATTTGTGGAAGAATGCCTGTTGGAAGCCGCATCTTCGGACTTCGACGAACGATATCCGAATATTGATGCGGCAGAAGTATCGGTTTGGAAACCGGCGGTTTATTTCCGGGTCAACAACTACGCCTGGCTGGAAGCTGTGATTTCGTATCCCGTAGAACCCGTCGATACCACTGGAAGACGCAATCGCATCCTGAAATATGCGCTGCCCTCGCTGAACAATTCTCCGGAAAAAGTTCAGTTTCCCGAAGGTGCTGCCCGGTAACAGAAATAGCTGATCGATGAATATTTCCCCGAATTCCTATCCCCGATTGAAATCGGGTTAATCCCCTTTTTCCAGTTCGAAGAATTTAATAAATTCAGATACAGTCATCCGACCTTTATCACCGTCCCCCTGCAGCCGAACCGAAACCGAACCCGAGTTTTGTTCCTCTTCCCCAACGATCAGCATGATGGGAACCTTGCGAACTTCAGCGTCCCGGATTCGCCGGCCAATGGTTTCATTGCGGTCATCCACTTCCCCAGTGATATCTGCCACGGCCAATTGGGATTTTATTTCGTATGCAAAATCATTGAAGGGCTCCGAAACGGGTATAATGACGTACTGCTCTGGTGCCAGCCACAACGGAAACTTGCCCGCCGTATGTTCGATCAATATGGACATAAAGCGTTCCATACTCCCGAACGGAGCGCGGTGAATCATCACCGGCCTGTGGGGTTGATTGTCTGCTCCGGTATATTCGAGTTCAAACCGTTCCGGCAAATTGTAATCGACCTGGATGGTGCCAAGTTGCCAGGATCGTCCCAGGGCATCCTTGATCATAAAATCGAGCTTCGGGCCATAAAAAGCCGCTTCCCCGATCTCCGTCGTGGTCTCCAGATTGACCTCCGCCACGGCGTCGATGATGGCCTGCTCAGCGATATCCCAGACCTCGTTACTACCGAGATATTTTTCAGGCGTAGCGGGATCGCGTAGGGAAATCTGGGCCGTAAAATTATCAAAGCCCATTTTGTCCAGAACGGTTCGGGTCAGATCCAGCACATTGAGAAACTCACCCTTGAGTTGTTCGGGAGTGCAAAATATATGGGCATCATCCTGGGTAAAACCCCTGACTCTCGAAAGTCCGTGCAATTCGCCACTCTGCTCGTATCGGTACACCGTCCCAAATTCAGCGATCCGTATGGGCAACTCCCTGTAGGAATGGGGACGATGTTTGAATATTTCACAGTGATGCGGACAATTCATAGGTTTCAAAAGAAACTCTTCATTTTCTCTGGGGGTGCGAATGGGCTGAAAACTATCCTGACCATACTTGGCGTAATGACCGGAAGTGATGTATAATTCCTTCTTCCCTATATGGGGGGTGATCACCATTTTGTAGCCCCGCTTTTCCTGTTCTGCCTTGAGGTAATTTTGCAATCGCTCGCGGACTGCCTGCCCTTTGGGAAGCCAGATCGGAAGGCCTGCCCCCACTTTCTCCGAAAACATAAACAAATCGAGTTCAGCACCCAGTTTCCGGTGATCCCGTTTTTTGGCTTCTTCCACCATTTCCAGATAATGGCTCAACTCCTTTTGTTTTGGAAATGTAACGCCATAAATCCGGGTCAGCATCTTACGATTTTCGTCCCCGCGCCAATAAGCCCCGGCCAGATTTGTCAGCTTAATCGCTTTGATCAATCCCGTATGGGGAATATGAGGTCCCCGGCAGAGATCGGTGAACCCTCCCTGGGTATAAAAAGTAATCGTGCCATCTTCCAGTTCGTCGATCAACTCGAGTTTGTATTCATCCCCTTTCTCCTGAAAATATTCCAGGGCCTGTGCCTTGCTCACTTGCTTTCGCTGGAATTCATTTTTTTCCCGGGCCAGCTCGGTCATTTTGTTTTCGATCTTTTCCAGATCATCCGGACCCAACTGCCGATCCCCCAGATCAACGTCGTAATAGAATCCCTGATCAACGGGCGGACCGATCCCAAATTTCACTCCAGGGTATAAGGACTCCAGTGCTTCCGCCATCAGGTGAGCCGAAGAATGCCAGAATGTTTCCTTGCCTTTGAGATCGCTCCAGGTGTACAGAACGATGCTCGCGTCTTCTTCGATGGGGCGGGTAGCGTCCCACGTCTGTCCATTCACGCTGACCGATAATACATTTCGGGCCAACCCTTCACTGATTGACCGGGCGATCTCCATACCTGAGACCCCGGATTCAAATGATTTCCCGGTTCCATCGGGAAAAGTGATTTTGATCATATGCTGGTTTTATGCTTCCTTATCCTTGCAAAAGAACAAAAGTACCATTTGATATTCAAATGCGGAAATCGCTTTGAAAACTCTAAATTTTTGTTAATAAAAAATATTTTTGTCTAAATTATGCGGTTGATAACGTACTATTACGTTGTTTAGTAATTACCAGCTATCTTGAAATCAAAAAACTATGCTCAGATTCTTTGCCTCCGCCTCCCTCCTGCTCTGGGTTTGCCAACTTGCCATGGCGCAAAACAACGGTGAAATTTTGGGAAAACTGTCCGGCGACAACGGAGAACCTCTCCCTTTTGCCACCGTCACCGTATACCGGGCAGCCGACACGGTTTTACTCGACTATGTATTGAGTGAGGACGACGGATCGTTCAGAATCCGAAAGCTCCCCATCGGGACAACGCTGAGGGTCATCGCATCTTATCTGGGCAACGAACCTATGAAGGAAGATTTCGAGCTGACTCCCGACCAACCCTCCCGGGATTTTGGGTTGATCACCATGACCCGCACATCTCAGACGCTGGATGAAATTCTGGTTCAGGCAGAAAGACCGCCGGTGGTGATGCACAATGACACGCTGGAGTTTAATGCGTCCTCTTTCACCACCCGGGACGGATCCACCGTAGAAGATCTGGTCAAGAAACTGCCCGGTGTAGTCGTGGATAATGAAGGCAATATTACGGCCAACGGAAGACCCGTCAATAAGGTTCGGGTGGATGGGAAAGATTTTTTCGGCGGTGATCCCCGGATCGCCTTGCGCAACCTGACCAGCGATATGATCGAAAAGGTACAGATCACGGACGACAGGGAAGAAGACCCCCTGCGTCTCAAAGCCGACGATGAGGTTAGCCAGATCATCAATCTCAAACTGAAAAAGGATGCCAAAATTCAGGCTTTTGGAAAAGCTTATGCCGGGGGTGGAACCAACGACCGGTTTGAAGTAGGAGGAATCGTGAACAATTTCGACGATACGCTCCAACTCAGCTTTGTAGGATACTACAACAATCTTACCCAGACCAACTTATCCATGCACGAAATGCTCAGCCTGGGTAGTTTCCAATCCGAACGGGTCAACTATACCCGAGAGGGATTGTCGCTCAATGGCCTGCAGACCGGGGGATCCCGTACCGGATTTCCCTTATCACTTTTTGGAGGAGCCAACGCCAACGTGACCCTGGGTGGTGCCAAAATGAACTTGCAATATTTCTACTCCGATTATCAGCAGGAGTTTGGCACCAAAACATTTAAAGAAACCACCGTACGGCCAGATTCGGTGTTTTTATTCAATTCAGAAAATGAAGGTAAATCTACGAGTCGGGGCCACAACGTTACCGGTGGACTTCGATGGGAGATTGACACTACGACCCAATTGAATCTAAACCTGGGTCTCACGTATGCAAACGGGACGAGGCCATCTGTGAATACCGAGACCTCCGCACTCAATACAGAAGAAAATATCCTGCAAAACTTTATCACAGATGAAGACCCTCATAATTCCAATCTCAATCTCAACGCCCGCTTGTATTTCAATAAAAAGCTCAACAGCAAAGGGCGAAATCTAGGGATCAACTCATCCTTCAACAAAAGCAAAGATGACAACGATCTTCTGTCCAACTTCCAACGGATCTATTTCCCCAATTCGATAGATTCCACGGTATATTTTGATCAATTGCGTACAAAATATGTCAACAATCAGAATTTTTCGATCGACGTGAAATATACGGAACCTCTATTCAAAAACTTTTTTACAGACCTCGCCATTGAGTATCAGCCGGGGATCCGAACCAATAACGTCAATACCCGTCAGCAATTCCAGATGGATACGGACTGGAGCATTATCGACGACCTGTCCAATGATTTTGAAAGAAAGGAAAATAAAGTAGGCGCGTCCGCGGGGCTCCGATACCAAAAAGGGAAGATCCAGTTCAATTTTAATGTAAAATACGACAATCTGTCCTTTACCAATTATTTCAACGAGGAATACGCCTCTTTTGACGAAAAATACCAGTTCCTGAGCCCCTCTGCTCAGATCAACCTCGACGGATGGCGACTCAATTATCGGTACGACTACAACATCCCGGATATAAGTCAACTCCATCCCATTACTGACAATACAAACCCTCTGTATATTCGGGAAGGCAATCCGGACCTGACACCATACCGGGGACACGAATTGTGGCTATCCAAATACGCCTATTCCGGGAAGTGGAAATACCGGGTATACGTGGGTGGAAACTTTCGCAACGAAAGCATTCTCAATACCTCCAGGATTGATGCCGATGGAGTCACCTATTCACGGCCGGTTAACTTCTCAGGAAGTGCAAACAGCATATACTCCGGGACAGGGTTGAATCATACTTTTGAGATGAAAAACCAGAAATTAACCGTGGATCTCAATGTGTTTGGCAATTTTAGATCCGAACCATTTATCATCAATGAACAGCAGGGAATAGCCATCAATAAAAGTATCGGAACGAATATATCCTTCAATTACAACCTCAATGATATTCTGGACTTTTCTCCCCGGTACTATGTGTACTACAATCACAACACGTATGATAAAGTGGATTACCAGGATGTCAATTACTTCAATCACACCCTGTCCGGTGAATTTACGATCCATCTGCCCTGGGATATGGAATTCCAAAATGATTTGAATTATCAATATCAGCCCAACACCATCCCGGGTTTTCGCTCCAGTAATATGATGTGGAATGCCGCGTTGAATAAAAAATTATTAAAAAGTAAAAAATTGACCTTGAGACTGTCGGCGTATGACCTTCTGGATCAAAACATCAATTTCTATCGCTACGTCAGGTACAACACCATCAACGATATACAGCAGAAATCCCTGAGCCGATACCTGATGCTCTCCATGATTTATGATTTCAGAAAAACCAGTAATCCCGGAGGGCAAAGAGGGGGCATGATCAGAATCGGAGGATAATCTTCCGGATTCAACCTTTGTTGCAATTAAACCAGGATACGGTATCTTTGGCGACATATGGATTGGACAAACATCTTGCGCGATATCGATGAGGGTGGATCGTACAAACTGATCTGCCTGCACGGATCACGTTCCTTGGAATCCTCAGAATTTCGCGAATTGTCAGATGCGTTCAAAAAAAGCCATGCGATCCGGGACCCAACCAACTCCATCGAAGTTTCCATCGTGACTTCCCGATCCAGGTATATTAGCCAACATCAACACGAGGGTCTGTTTTTCCAACAACGTTATCAGGCCTCTTACAATGACCAGGGCGAGACGGTCGGCCAAAGGTTGGCGAATGCATCCCGGTCCGGTGATCCGTTGAGGGGGCAAAAAATGATTGAGGAATTTGAGCTTGAGAGATTAATGGATAAACCCCTTCTGCAATTGTCATCCGGAGAATGGCAGCGGTATGCAGTTTGCGAAGCTCTGATGACCAATCCGGCCCTGATTATCATGCCGGATCTTCTCAAAGGGCTCGACCACAATTGGCAGCAAAAGATTCTGACTGTTGTCGAGGATAAACTGGAAAAAGGAAGTTTGGGATTGTTCACCTCGAACGTACCGGCGACGCTGCCCGGAGTGTTCAACATCGCAATCAATTCGCAACAGACCCCGCATGAAACTATTCCCCTGCCTTCAGTCCCTGAAGCTCTGGTAACCCGTTTTCAGGAATACCAATCGAGGTATTTACCAGGTTCTTCCGATGAGGTTGTACTCAGGATGTCGGGGGTCAATATCAGATACGGAGACCGGAAAATTCTCCGGGATATTGACTGGACGGTCCACGCGGGCGATAAATGGAATATACAGGGACCTAATGGAGCCGGCAAGAGTACGATCATCAGTCTGGTCAATTCGGACAATCCTCAGGGATATAGCCAGCCGATTGAAATGTTTGGATCGAAGTACGGCCGCTATTCTATATGGGACCGGAAAGCACGCATTTCGTATTTCGGTTCCGACTTTTTTCAGTATTTCCGATCATCGGGTTCTATCGGCCAGGTTCTCAATCATCAGCTAAAAACTCCCTACCTCGATACTCTTCGACCTGCGGAGGAATTAATCCATGATCTATTGGGATACTTTGGTCTGGAGAAATATCATGAGCAGCCCTATTTAACGGCAAGCCACGAAATCAAAAGGCAAATTCTCCTGGTCGCTGCCTACCTCAAAAGCAGCGATGTCCTGATTTTGGATGAACCCTACCAGGATTTAGGTCTGGATACCATCCGACGTCACAATCAATTCCTGGAAGCCATCCAACCGTTTTCAGCCCAAACGGTGATTTTTGTCACCCACCGGGAGGACCACAAACCCGGGTTTCTAAACAAGATTCTGGTGTTGGAAAACGGGCAAATCTGCATCTGACAACGTTGATTTTTGGTCACAAATTGATGTTCACCCTTGGAAAAAGGTCGTACGCGGGATTTTAATTGTCAGCAATCTTTATTGTTATAAATTTGGGAGGCGAACCAGAAAAAGATCAATTAATTGGCCGAACAGACCGTTGCGGCTGTGAAAAAATACAAACCCAAATCATGTTTAGACAACTCATATCATCTCTCATTTTGTCTTTGGTAGTGACCGCTGCAGTGGCTCAAAAGAATGGGGAAGTCAACGGTATCCTTCTCGATAATACAGGCAATCCGTTACCCTTCGCCACAGCTACGATCTACAAAGCAGCCGATACATCTCTGATTGACTATGTACTGACAGAAGATAATGGTTCTTTCAATTTCAAAAGACTGCCTTTGGATCAGACCATGAGAATCATTATCTCTTACCTGGGTTATGAGCCAGTGAGGGAAGATTTTGAGTTGACCTCAGACCAGTCGGTGAAAGATTTTGGTACCATCCAGATGGTCACCAGTTCTCAGACCCTCGATGAGATTCTGGTCCAGGCAGAACGACCCCCGATTATTATGAAAGATGATACACTCGAATTCAACGCGAGTTCATTTATGACGCGAGATGGAGCCTCGGTCGAGGATTTGGTTAAAAAGTTGCCCGGTGTGGTGGTTGATAATCAGGGTAATATTACCGCCAACGGGCGGGCAGTGACCAAGGTGCAAGTGGATGGAAAGGATTTCTTTGGCGGCGATCCCCGCATCGCTCTGAGGAACCTGACCAGTGATATGATTAGTTCGGTCCAGATCACCGATGACCGGGAAGAGGATCCCCAACGACTGCTGGCAGATGATGAGGTCAGTCAGATCATCAACTTAAAATTGAAGAAAGACGCCAAAATTAAAGCGTTTGGAAAGGCTTACGCAGGAGCAGGAACCAATGACCGTTTTGAAATGGGGGGTATTGCCAATTCTTTTCGCGACAAATTTCAATTTAGCCTGGTCGGTTACTACAACAACCTGTCCAAGACCAACCTGTCCATGGATGAAATTCTGAGTCTGGGAAGTTTTGAGACCCGTCGCAGAGGCTGGTGGGGCGGCGGCGGAATTGAAGGTATACAGTTTGGATCCAATGGGGCCGGATTCCCCACCTCCTTGCTGGGAGGAGCCAATGTCAATGCGACCTTTGGCGGAGCAAAACTGAGTTTCCAGTATTTTTATTCCAATAACAAACTCGAATTTGGTTCAAAAACTTTTAAGGAACAAACCATCCGACCGGATTCGATTTTCTATTATAATTCGGAAAATGAAGGGGAATCGTTGAGTCAGGGTCACAACATTACCGGAGGACTCCGCTGGGAAATCGATACTATGACCCAGTTGAACTTAAATATTACCTTGAATAAATCCGATGGCGAACGGCCTTCGATCAACGAAGAATCATCCGCCTTCAACAATAGCAACAACTTACTCCAGAATTTCTTTACGGAAGAAGATCCTTTCTCTACCAGCAAGGGCATCAATACCCGACTCTATTTTAACCGGGAACTCAGCAGCACAGGCCGGAATATCAGCTTCCGGACTTCTTTCGAAAAAAGTAAAAACACCCAGGATCTTCTCTCGAAATTTGAAAGAACCTACTTTCACAATGCCGTCGATTCGGTCGTATTTTTCGATCAATTGCGAGATGAATTATCGGACAATCAAAGTTTTGAAATTGACCTGAGATACACCGAGCCAATCGCCAAAAACTGGTTTATAGATTTAGAAGCAGAATTTGAACCGAGCAAACGGTACAACGACATCGAGACCAAACAGCAGTTTCTACAGGATAATGTATGGTCTATAGTGGACAACTTAACGAGCAGTTTGAAACGGGATGAGAACGAAACCGAGTTGGGAGCGGGGATCCGATATCAGAAAGAGCAGGTCCAAATGAGCGTGAGTTTTCAATATAACCTACTGAATTACAATAACAAGTTTGGGGACGAAATCCCTGATTTTAAAGAAAATTATAGGTTTTTTAGCCCGCACGTTCGGGTGGTTCTGGATGGCTGGCGATTATTTTACCGCTATGATTATGACACGCCCAACATTAGTCAACTCCAGCCAATCGCCAACAACACCAATCCGCTTTACATATTTGAAGGCAATCCGGATTTGAAACCGATCCGTTCACACGGTGTATGGATTTCCAAGTATTCATACGCAAGGGATTGGAAATACAGATTGTTCCTGGGTGGTGATTATCAGAATGACAATATTATCAACACCTCCAGAGTGGATGCCAGCGGGGTGACCTATTCCAGTCCGATCAACTTTGAAGGCACAGCCTACAATATTCGGGGAGGAACCGGAATTAACAGGACCTTTGAACTGGAAAATCAAAAGATCAGCGTCGATTTCAACCTCAATGCCAATATTGGTTCACGTCCGTTCTTCATCAATGGACAGGAAGGTTTATCCAATTCTACAGGCCTGGGTGGAGGATTAACCCTCAATTACAACTTCAATGACATCATCGATTTTTCACCCAAATACAACCTGGATTACAATCGCAATACCTACGAAAAAGTAGACTACCGCGATGTCAATATTTTCAATCATCGGGTTTCAGCGGATCTGACACTATATCTTCCCTGGAATATGGAGTTCCAAAACGATCTCACCTACCGGTATATTCCGCAGACCACACCAGGTTTCCGGAAGAGCAGCTTTATATGGCACGCAGCGATCAACAAAAAGATCCTGGCGAGTAAAAAGTTAACCCTGCGATTGAGCGCATACGACATTCTGGATCAGAACATAGACTTTTACCGATACGTCAATTTCAACAACATAGTGGATGGTCAGCAAAAGACGCTGGCACAATATCTACTGTTGTCCGTGATTTACGATTTCCGGGACACAAAAGGGAATAGAGGAGGTCCTCAGGGAGGACCTGGTGGTAGAAGAGGGGGCTGAGAAAATAATCAGAGTTTTGACGGGGATTCGGGATTCGGGATTCGGGACTCGGG
Source organism: uncultured Bacteroidota bacterium (assembly GCA_937876435.1). GTDB lineage: Bacteria > Bacteroidota > Bacteroidia > Chitinophagales > Saprospiraceae > Membranihabitans. The sequence continues at coordinate 28 of CALEIL010000243.1, read as the reverse complement.
ATTAGGGACTCGGGATTCGGGATTCGGG
>CALEIL010000242.1 GCA_937876435.1 uncultured Bacteroidota bacterium | reverse complement strand
AAAGTTGCTGATGAAGCCGGGTGATTTTGTGAGCTATTCACTGGCTAAAAATACGATTCTGGAACATCAAACTAATCAAAAGACTGAAGTGATCACCTCCTGGAAAGAGGGAGTTTTGCTTCTAGACAGTATTTCCCTGGAGTCTACTTTATCGTTGCTGGAACAAACCTACAACGTGACCACGATCATCCAAAATGAAGAGCTCAGTGGAAAAATCCTGGTAGGTGGGGTGCCCAATGACAACCTGGAAATGTGTGTGAGGGCTTTACGGACTATTTACAACCTGGAAATTGAATTGACTGCGGACAGGCTAATAGTCCGATGAAAATAATACTTAAGGATCAATTAAAATGAATCAAGATGAAAAAAGAAAGTACAAAAGTTATGAGTAGGTGGGTCTGCTTGCTTCTGTTTTTGGGAATCTCGGTGCATTTGCATGCCGGGCCAGACGCTAAAAGTGACAGGCAACTGAGCGAAATTTTATCCGAAATCAGTGAAAAGTATCAGGTGATTATCACCTATGATGCTGCAACTCTGGAGGGGATCAGGGTAGATATAAAGGCCAGCGAACTTCCAGATAATTTTGAAGCTGCCATTAAAATGGTGATGAAGCAGACCAATCTGAATTATAAAAATCTGGGGACGAAGTATTACGTGATCTATCAGGATACCCAAAAAGGGAAACGGGATATACGAAAGCTGAAAAGGAAGATCAAGCAGATCCAAAAAATCGAATCGTCAGGTCAAATCAGTCTGGGCAGAAAGCACCATGGTGCAAAATCGCAGGCTTTGAACATGTTGGAATCCATTGAATATTTGATACAGGGGATCGACATTTCGGGTACAGTGGTTGATGAAGAAGGCAATCCCCTGATTGGAGTAAATATCCTGGTAAAAGGGTCCTACCAGGGCACCGCTACTGACCTGGATGGGAATTTTATTCTGGAAGAGGTGGATGAGAATGCGGTATTGGTGGTGTCGTATGTGGGTTATCAAACGAAAGAAGTTCCTATTGAAGGAGAAAGCACCATAGTCATTACTCTGGTAGAGGATTCTCAAACTCTTGAAGAAGTCGTTGTCGTAGGTTATGGTGTTCAAAGAAAGTCTGATATCACCGGCTCGATAAATTCGGTGGATTTGGAGAATTCCCCAGTATCATTAGCCCCCAATATGAATGTCCTTGAATCATTGAAAGGAAATGTAACCGGATTGAATATTGGTGCTTCCAATGCAGCCGGGCAATCCCCGAGTATCCTGGTTCGAGGGGAGAACTCGATCAACGGGAGCAATAGTCCGTTAATCGTATTGGACGGGGTGATTTATATGGGAGATCTCAATACCATAAATCCCAATGATATAGCTAGCATTGATGTGTTGAAAGATGCGGTGTCAGCAGCAGCTTACGGTTCGCGTGCGTCCAACGGCGTAATTGCCATCACTACCAAAAAAGGAAGATCTGATAAGCCGATCATCACTTTCAATACCAGAGCAGGAGTAAAAACCTGGCCAAATCGGCCCGAACTGATGAAAGGAGAAGAATGGATCGATGTGGTAAATGACCGAAATGGATTTGCAGAAGGTTCGACCGAATGGATGCAGGCAGGAGAATTGGCAAATTATGAAGCGGGCAATGAAACGGATTGGTTAGATGAAATTTCACAACAAGGGTTATTTCAAAATTATCAGTTGGCAGTATCCGGCGCTTCAGAAAGTGTGAACTACTATTTATCATCATCATATAATGAAGATGAAAGTGTAATTAAAGGCGATGATTTTAACCGGGTGTCTATCCTGGGGAAAGTAGATGCAGATATCAACAATTGGATGAATGTTGGGATCAATGGGGCTTACAATAGGGAAGATTTTTCGGGGTACTCTGCCAGCCTTTCGTCCGCATACAAAATGTCTCCCTACGGAGTAAATTTCCGGGATGACGAAGGGAACCTGGAGAAATACCCTTATACGCAATCATTAACTCATCCATTGTGGGGAGTATATGATGGAACAAGGGACCATCAAACCATACAACATAATTATAGGCTGCAATCATATGCATCGATTGATATACCCCGGATTGAAGGATTAAACTTCCGAATGAATGTTCAGCTTACTTCCGATCGGAGTGATGGAGGAAATTTCTTTTACGAAGATTATTATGTAGCCGAAGGGGAGGGAGCTGACCGATATTTTCCCTCTACTATCCAGGGGTTTCTCGCAAGAGCCAATGGTTCTGCGTATAACAACACCTCCTTTAGCTATGTATGGGACAACATATTGAATTATAATAGAACGTTTGCCAATCACAATATCGACGCCACATTGGTAGCTACACGGGATTCAAGAAAGTATATGGTCGAGCATATGACAGGATCCGATTTTTCCACTAATGGGAATACGGAATTGGGTATGAATGGACTTCATTTTGCCAATGTCCAGATGATAGACTTTTCAGGGGGCAAAAAATGGACCAATATTGGTTATTTGGCGCGATTGAATTATTCATTCGGTGGTAAATATTACCTGACGACCTCATTGCGTCGAGATGGTGCATCGGTATTCGGGGCAGACAATAAGTGGGGAAATTTTGGTGCCGTAGGTATAGCCTGGCGTATTTCGGAAGAGAACTTCATGGATAGTTACAGCTTCATGGACGATTTGAAGTTGAAACTGTCCTGGGGGCAAAATGGTAATCAGGGTCTTGATCCTTATACTACCTTGTCTCAGGTAGCAAACGGACCATCCGGCGGGTTGCGATATCAATTTTCCAATACTGGAAGTGAAATTTACTACGGTCTGGTCCAGAGTACCCTGGGAAATTCTACGTTGGGATGGGAAAGTACAGAAACCTGGAATACGGGATTTTCATCAGCCTGGTTGAACAACCGTCTTTTTGTTGACCTGGACGTCTATTTTTCTCAAACTACAGACCAGATCTTTCAACGAAATATTCCTGTTATGACTGGGTTTAAAACAGTTTTTGCTTCCCTCGGTCAGGTGGACAACTCGGGCCTTGAACTGAGCCTAAGATCAATCAATATTCATAAAAATAATTTCAACTGGTCATCTACCGTAACATACTGGCAGAATAACAACAAATTGGCCAAATTATACGGAGAAGATAACGATGGCGATGGGGTGGAAGATGACGATATTGGAAATAGTCTTTTTATCGGGGAACCATTGAGGCCTTATTTCGGATACATGCAGGACGGTATCGTGCAGGAGGGCGACGATGAATACATTGCGTTGACCGGTGCTTCCCCAGGATCACCTAAATATGCAGACCTGGATGGTGAAGAGGGAATCACATCACAAGACCGGACGATTTTGGGATATCGTCAGGAACGGTTTCGTCTGAATATGAGTAATACGCTTACTTTTGGAAATTTTGAATTTTACGCACTGATCACAGGTGTTTTTGGCGGCAGTGATGGTTATATGCAATCCAATGTTAATGCGTATTTGACGCGAACCGATCGGTTTAATGACAATATGACTTCCAAACCGTACTGGACGCCGGAAAATCAAAGTAATGAATACCCCGCACCTACATTTTCCGGAGATGGTCGATTTTTGGGATTACAGTCACGAAGCTTTGTACGGATTCAGGATATGACTATTGCCTATAGCTTTGATCAAAGTTGGGTGCAAAGAATGAAAATGAATCGATTGCAGTTTTTTGTAGCTGCTAAGAACTTTGCAACTTTCACCAATTGGGATGGAGGTGATCCCGAAGTAGGAGCCACTTACCTTTCCAACACGTTTCCGGTAATGGCCACATTTTCTGTTGGAATTAATGTCAGTTTCTAAAAAAGTAAAAATAAGCAATGATGAAAAAATATATAAAATATTTTCTGACGCTGGTACTTGCCTTTTCATTTAGTGCGTGTTCCGATGAATTTCTGGAATTTGTTCCTGAAGATCAAGCAACCGTTGGCTCGTGGTATCGCAACGAAGGAGAGATTCGGCAAGCTACTGCTTCCATGTATGGAGAACCGTGGTTTCAATTTAATGACGTTTTTGGATGGGTCACTGGCGATTTAATGGCGGGCGATATGCACCACAATTGGGATCAGGAAGGGCAATTCTTTTATTTGTCGTACAATGAAAACAACACCGCTATTGAACAAGGGTGGCAAGGACTGTACAACGTTATATCTTACGCTAATCTTATTATAGATGACATGCCCACAACAGCAGCGTCTTATGGTGTAAGTGAGGAGATTATTAATGCAGGTCTTGCTGAAGCCAGATTTTTCAGAGGCATGGCTCATTTTCTCTTGGTAGAATATTACGGAAATGTTCCAATTCTGGAAATGGCAGCCGCAAAGGTAGCTGCCAATGAATTGCAATTACCAAAAAACACCGCCTCCAGTGTGTATGAATTTGCTCGTCGAGATTTTGTTTTTGCCGCTGAGCATCTTCGAGATACTGATTCACCAGGGCGCGTTACGTCCTGGGCGGCCAAGGGAATGCTAGCTAAGTTGCATGTTACACTCGGGCAGCGCCGGGTTGGAAATGCTGGATTTTCGTCTACTACCGGCGATGAT
>CALEIL010000241.1 GCA_937876435.1 uncultured Bacteroidota bacterium | reverse complement strand
GTGACGGTCCTGTACCCAATATAACTGACAAGAAGCGATGAGGAATTTAGATTTACGTTCTGTAATGTAAACTCACCGTTCAAATCCGTCGAGGTTCCATTGTTTGTACCTTCTACCAGTATATTGACCCCGATCAAGGCTTCCCCTGACTGATCGGTGACCATTCCGGTGACCTGGTCCTGGCCCACCTGTCCAAAGGCCGTGGAGAGGGCCAGTAAGCAGAGTAACAAGTTACCTGATTTTATAAAAAATTGGGTTGAGATTCTCTTCATGATGCGAGGTTTTATTTTATGATAATATCATCGAAACAAACTTAACACCATATTAACCTCCGTGCTTCTACTTTCATTTGTAATACTTATACTATTTTTCAAATCGGTAAAAAATTGGTAAACATTCATTCTGTCCCGTTCGATACCGACTCAATTGTTTGGATATATATGGATTTTATATATATTTATTCCGTTTATCTGCTTAAGCTGATTGTTCTTATATTTGAGATGGTTAGAAATTAAAATGAAGAAAGGTTTGAAAAATAAGGTCTGCATTCAGGTTATGATCCTGATGTTCATTTCATTCCATGTCCATGCGCAGATCAGCATGGAAACTCTGGAAGAGGGGATCCTGATCATGGAGAATCAGGACTCTGTTTTGTTTTATCAGAGCACTCCCAAAAGCATCAAGGGTGAGTACGAACGAAATCATTACATTCATCCATTGTGGAACGTAGATGGCAACATACTTACCGAAGACTTTCCTGCCGATCACCTGCATCAAAGAGGCGTATACTGGGCCTGGCACCAGATAATAGTCAATGGGAAAAGAACCGGGGACGGTTGGGCGCTGGAGGATTTTACACAGGAAGTTTTGAGTACGGGGTGGGAAGGAAGGGATGATGGGAGTAGTGCATTGACTACCAGGGTGGCTTGGAAATCAAACCTGCTGACCAAAGATGACCGGAAGATGCCCTACCTTCTGGAGTCATCCGATATTATCGTTCATCCCCGTCAGTCCAATTATCGTAAAATCGATTTTGTCATCCGGTTGGAGGCGGTGTCCGCGCCTGTGGGGATAGGAGGTTCTGAGGATGAAAAAGGCTACAGCGGATTTTCCATCCGGATGAAGTTACCCGATGATGTCCAATTCACAGGCCGTGAGGGAACGATCACTCCACAGGTGACCGCTGTGTCATCTCCCGGGTACGTGAATGTGTCGGCTACATTTGACGATGATCTACCCGGTGGTGTGGTCGTGATGGATCATCCGGATAATCCGGAATATCCACAACCCTGGATTCTGCGAGCCAAAAAAAGTATGCAAAATGCAGCCTATCCCGGCAGGGATGTGGTCAATATCGTACCGGGTCATCCTCTGGTTCTGAAATATTCACTGATTACCTATACCGGGAATTTATCCGAATCGAAAATCGTGGATATCGGTGGGATGCGGGGGTAGAGGAAGCCCTGGGGTAGAGGAAGCTCCAGCTTCCTTAAAATAAAACTTTCTTCCAATACCCCATTGAACTTCAATAATGCTACATTTTCTGGAAATTGCCGACTGCCTTTCCCAAAGCTGGAGCTTTGGGGTTCCCAGGTTTCCCGCAGCAGGAGCTGCGGCGTCCCCAGGGAAGCTCCAGCTTCCTTTTTCTATAGCTTCCTTATTTTTCCCAATGCATAATTGCCTCCCACCATTTCCAACTCTGTCTAATAAAAAAGGCGGTTCATCGAACCGCCTTCATTCATTACAAAAGTTTCCTTCTAATCTGATGTACTAGTGCACGAAAATCTAAATACATATCATGTTTTTCTTCATCTTTTTTGACATCTCATCGTTGCTCCTCCGTTATATAACCCCGGCTATACCGCGGTCGTCGCGCCTTGATCTGTCAAAAAATATTTTAAAAAACATTGATAGCTACTTAAATTTCCGCACACTAGGCAAATGTACCATTTTCAGGTACCGATTCCATATCAGAAAGTATTTTATCCATATCCAGACCCAATGCACGTGCTACGCCTTGTCCATAGGCAGGATCCGCTTTATAGCAGTTTGTAATGTGACGAACCTGGATAAACTCTTCTGCTCCACCAATTTGACGGGCAGTATTTTCAAACAAAAGCTGTTTTTTATCGTCAGTCAGCAATCGGAAAAGAGCTCCCGGCTGAGAATAATAGTCTTCATCCTCCCGGTGATCCCAATGGGCAGCATCTCCGTAGAGAGGTAATGGCTTTTCGGTGTATGATTTATCCTCATTCCACTGGTCATAACTGTTGGGCGTATAGTGCAACGTACTTCCCTCGTTGCCGTCTACGCGCATAGCTCCATCCCGGTGCGGGTTATGAAAGGGACATTTGGGCGTATTCACGGGAATCTGATAATGGTTTACACCGAGTCGGTAACGCTGGGCATCCCCATAGGAAAATAATCTTCCCTGCAGCATTCGGTCGGGTGAAAATCCGATGCCATCCACTACGTTGGCAGGATTGAATGCAGCCTGTTCCACATCCGCAAAATAGTTATCAGGATTTCTGTTGAGTTCCAGATATCCTACATCAATCAGGGGGTAGTCCCCGTGAGGCCATACCTTGGTCAGGTCAAACGGATTGAAACGGTAATGATTGGCCTCGTCTTCAGGCATGATTTGAACTTTCATGTGCCAGCGCGGGAAGTTGCCTTCTTCGATGGCATTGAAAAGATCCCGCTGATGACTTTCCCGGTCAGCTCCGATGAGTTTTTCAGCTTCCTCGTCAGATAAATTTTCGATACCCTGTGCAGTCACCATGTGAAACTTAACCCAAAACCGTTCGTTCTCCGCATTGATAAAACTAAAGGTATGGCTTCCAAATCCGTGCATATGCCTGTAAGATTTGGGAATACCCCGGTCGCTCATGGTGATGGTTACCTGGTGAAGTGCTTCCGGTAATAATGTCCAGTAATCCCAGTTGTGATTGGCACTTCGCAGATTGGTTCTGGGATCTCTCTTGACCGCTTTATTGAGATCGGGGAATTTGTACGGATCCCGCATAAAAAACACAGGTGTGTTGTTTCCTACCAGATCCCAGTTCCCTTCCTCGGTATAAAATTTTGTCGCGAAGCCGCGGATGTCCCGTTCGGCATCAGCAGCGCCCCGTTCACCTGCTACGGTCGAGAACCGCATGAATATGGGCGTTTCTTTACCAACCTCTGAGAAAACTTTGGCCTTGGTGTATCTGGTGATGTCGTGGGTCACCTTAAAAGTGCCAAATGCACCCGATCCCTTGGCGTGCATCCGACGTTCAGGGATAACTTCCCTATCGAAATGAGCTAATTTTTCCAGGAACCAAAAATCCTGTAGCAGCATCGGACCCCTTGGCCCGGCTGTCATTACGTTTTCGTTTTCGTGAATCCTGCGTCCCGAAACCGATGTTAAATTTTTTTTGTTGTCCTCGTTCATATATTTTACATTTAAATTGTGCAGATTATCCCTAATCTATTCGCTAAGCTAACCAGTTTGGTCCACATTTGTTTAATGAAGTTCAATAGATATATTTGATTTGGTATTAGGGTCTGTCTATGGGGTCAATTAAACGAAAAAAGGGATGTTCTATCCGACTTATTGTAACCGGAAAACCTTAATTTTCCTGACTTTAAATTGGGGTTCTATTTCTCGACTAAAAACCGATCTTAAATACCATCCTGGTTTGTTATTGAAATCAGACTTTTCGATCCAAATGACATTTTTACGTGGAATATTGAGCCTTAAACCAAAATCTTGAATGTGAATATGGCAGAACAGTCAGAAATCATCAGTTTCAAAGACGACTACAGCGAAGGGGGCCATCCGGCTATTCTGGAATCTCTATTACGACATAACCACGGCCAGGAAGAAGGCTACGGGCTTGATCGGTATTGCCTGCAGGCAGCCCAATCCATCAGATCCCTCCTCGACCAACCCAGAGCAGATATTCATTTTGTATCAGGTGGTACACAGGCCAACGTATTGGTCATCCGGTCGATATTGAAACCATACGAGTCTGTGATTGCTGCCAGTTCAGGCCATATCAACGTACACGAAACGGGTGCGATAGAGGCGGTAGGCCATAAGATCAACCTGGTCTCCTCTCCGGATGGTAAGTTGAATCCACATTCCGTAGATTCGGTCCTGAAGCAGCACGTGGATGAACATATGGTGCTACCCCGGTTGCTGTATATTTCTCAGTCCACAGAATACGGAAGTCTGTACAGCAAAGATGAATTGAAGGAGCTCTCCCGGTATTGCAGAGAAAATGAACTGTTCCTTTATATGGACGGTGCGCGGCTGGCTGTGGCTTTGACGGCCGACGACAATGATCTGTCCCTCTCAGAAATCGCCGGTCTGGTCGATGCGTTTTATATCGGAGGTACCAAGAATGGTGCCTTACTGGGAGAGGCGATTGTGTTAGTTAATCCGGCGATCCAACGAAACTTTAGGTTTGTCATGAAACAATCCGGTGCTTTACTGGCCAAAGGAAGGATCCTCGGAATCCAGTTTGCGGAGTTGTTCCGGGACGATCTCTTTTTCAAATTGGGTCAACACGCGAATATAAGGGCCAGGCAACTGGCCGGAGGAATCCGGGATGCAGGTTTCGATTTTAAAACTCCCCCGGTCACCAATCAGATCTTTCCCATTTTGCCTGACAAGTTGATCGAGCATCTCCGGAAAAAATTTGATTTTTATGAATGGGAAACGCTGGAAGAAGACCGATCCGTCATCCGTCTGGTGACGTCCTGGGCTACACAAGAATCGGCGATCGGGGAGTTTATAGGAGAAATAAATGGGCCAAAT
>CALEIL010000240.1 GCA_937876435.1 uncultured Bacteroidota bacterium | reverse complement strand
AAATCGATCGACCTACGGAGATCGAAAACGCTTTGGGTGATGATTTCCCGGCTTCTATATCGGGTCGATGACTCGAATGAAAAATCAAATTTGGACGACCGCCGTTTTCCGTGATTGTAAAGATCCAGCCTGAGAACCGCAAAACCGGCCTCTCTCAAAAATTCCTCTCCGGCCGTGATGTAATCCACATCCGCCCTGTCGCCCAATCCATGGATCAGAATGATGACAGGAGCCGGTTCCCGGGCTTGCCGGGGATAGGACAAGATGCCAGTAATCGTTTGTTGGTGTGTGCCTGAAAACCGGACCTCGTACACCCTGTGATCGGATTTATCAGAGGGCAATGGCGCGACGAGGGCGTCCAAAGGAGCGCTATCGTCATATTCATAGTACGATAGAACCGAAAGATTTCTCGTAGTCTGACATCCTGTACCGATTGATAGGAGAAGGATCCAGAATAGAAAAGATGCGATGGTATGCAAGATGTTCACGGTTTCGTTTTATTGAGTGACCCGAGGATGATCCTTCATGAGTCCAAGACTGGATTCTACCAAAATTTTACCCGTTTGTTCTCCCAGGCTGGTTCTCGATACGTATTCATACCGATCAAAGCTATCATAATCTTCCTCGGTCAGGATATATCCATACGCATCATTCGTCAGTCCAAAGAGGAAGGAATGCGGTGTATTCATTTTTCGTTTTAGATAATAGCCAATATTGGGAAGTGCTTCTCCGGGAATAGTGAGTATTCTGGCCGACCCGATATCAAGCAGGACGATATTGGACGCTACTGAGAACCCGTCGTCATTCCGGACGCCGATAGAGGTGACCTCCATAAGTTGTTTCATCAGGGGCGAGGTGACCGGAAATACGGTTTTCCTGGAATGTATATTCAGCAGAGGATTTTTTTGAAGCCGGGCTGTATCCAGTATCCGCAATGCTTCATCGGCCAGCAAACGACCTATTCTCTGGCATTCCTGCCAGGTCCTGTCTTCCTGGTTGTCGGGTCTCCTGTTGTCAGCGGTCACCATTCCTCCCTGAGCTCCATTCATAAACAGGGCTACTCCTCCGGTTTTTGCTTCTATCTGATCATACAGTGGTCCGCACAGATCCGGGGACAAAATGCCTTGTTTCGACCCGATTACTTCCGGATGGATGGCGTAGTTCACCAGCGTGCCAATCACCTTCTGGGTTTTGGAGTCAATAGCCTGAATAATACCACATCGGGGGTCGTAAAGCTCCGGGGCATAATAATTGTAAGCTATTTTTCCATTGGCTTCTCCTACGGCTATCTTTAAATGGGCGGGTTGTATATTTTCAAGCGCTTCGTTGACTACTCCGGCTATTTGACGGATGCAGTGGGACAGGTATTTCAGGTCGGCGGTGGACTGACCGTTTTCATCGGGAAAACCGTACGCATCGGGTGCGCTGTGGGTATGGGTAGCCCCGATGAGAATATTTTCGGGCGGAATTTCCGGGATCAGTTTTCTGGACTCATCCCCCAGGACGGCCGGCCATCCCAGGTTGTCTATCCCGACTATAGCCACCGTTTGATCATTCTTCTTAAATACCATAGCTCGTACGGTGAGATTGCCCTGATTCAAATGAGCAGGTTTGGGTATTCCCACGCCCCCCGATACCGGTAACAAGGGGTCGGGAGTGATATCCCGTACAGCGGCACCCACCCAAATGGATTGCGCTGTCAGAGCAGACGAGAGTAGAAGAATCAGAAGTATTATGTTAAAGTAACGCATATTGATACTATTTTAACTATTTCAACGATACATTTTGACTTTCGGTCAAATCAGAATAAATTTACGTATTATATCGAATAAACCGATACGAATGCGGTGGTTTGTCTGACACAATTTTTTTTCATTTGGTTGAAATGACCTCCCGAAGCTAAACCCCTTCGATGACGATCAATGAAATCGTATTCGATCGCCAGGTCTTCCAGATGATGGAGGATACTCATGATGATGGGTCAGGATCATTGCTGATGTTCCATTTTGTAAATTGTTAATGCCCTTTGAAATACCCCTATTGGAACATATAATTCGGTGCACTAATAGATCACCTGCCCTGGTTTGGGAAAGTCTGATTTTCTGGCATCTAAAACCAATACCCAGTCCTGGCCAACCCCCCGGGTGGGCGGCTCGATATGATGTACCGAACCATTTTTTTTCAAATCTTCACCTCTGAATGACGCACCGGTTCGTGGATCAAACCACCAGGTGATCAAATTTTTGCCATTGAGTGAGTTCAGGTCCAGATCCACCGACTTCCCAGTGGGGAAATATATCATCGCATAAGTTCCCTGCTGATCCCTGGTAGCGATTACATAATCTTCATCATCCTGCTGGGGTGTCACTACCATCGATTGATCCGGTATGCGGCTCAGGAATGGTCTGGACAACATGAGATCCTTTAAATGGTGCACCTGACTGGCCATCGGAAGATCGAGCGCTTTTTGCCACGGTCGCAACGGATTGTTGATTCCATTTTCTCCCTGGATGTGCATCTGCCAGATATCGTGGCAGCCATAGGTTTGGCCGAATGCACCGGCAAATACATTCCAATACATAATCCGTCGGATGTCCCTGGGCAGACTATAACCCCCTTCCTTAGCATTGAAACATACCGGATGATCTTCATAAAAAGGCTCGCCGTCCAGTACGGGTTTTACTGGTGTCAACTGGTAGTCGTGGCGGATGTTGAGATAAGATGGTTTGGGGCAATGGCCGGTTTGGTGCATATTGAAATCCAGCCATTCATCTTCGTGGAACCAGGTGGACGATCCCCCAAAATCCCTGGGCTGGGGGTGAAAACTCATCAATGCGTTTTCATAGCCACCGCATCCTTCCGCTATTCCTTCTGCCATATTCCTCCAGACTTCCACATCGCTGCTATTCTCGCGGGGCGTCCGGTCTCCACCGATAATCCAGATAATATTATCCCTGTCCCGGTATCTCTCTCCCAGCCACAAACCGTATACCCGTGCATTTGTTACGTTAAATATCTCAGGCCCTTTTCCCCAGGAATTGGTAAAAACCTTGTCTCCCCACGTGGGCAACAGGGCAATATACATTCCGAGGCGGGCTGCTTCATCCAGGATAAAATCCACGTGACTAAAATAATCAGGATTGGGTTTGGTAGGATCATCATTGATCAGTGGGAGGTCTCCATAGGGATTGGGGGTATGAAGTCCATCGAGTTCAGCCAGTACCACGGCCTGGATGACATTGAATCCCTGGCTTTTCCTTTTTTTCAGATACATCGTGGCTTCTTCTCTGTTGCAGCGGTGAAAAAGCTCCCAGGCCGTGTCTGCCAGCCAGAAAAATGGGCTGCCGTCCGATTTGACCAGATACCGGTTGTTTTTACTCACCTGAAGTGGTTGACCATTGACAAAGGACAGCGGTAAAATGATCGAAAAAAGAATTATAAAAACTGATTGAAATCCAATCCTCATATTGCTTTTTCGTAAATATATAAAATTTTGTTAAAAAGGTGGTTTTGATTTCTCTCCGGAAGTTAAAACTGGTCTGCTCCGGAGGGATCTATAGCTGTACAAGCCAACCATGAACAAGCAAATCAACGGTAAAATATAGGAGAACCGGACTTCAGGAATAAACCCCATCACAGCTACATCCGAAAATCCCGGGCCTCCCCAATCCAGTATGGCGCCCTGAAGCGGTGGTAGCAAGGCGCCCCCTACAATAGCCATGACCAGACCTGCGGAACCTAATTTCGCTTCATCACCCATTCCCCGCAAAGCTATCCCATAAATGGTGGGGAACATAAGCGACATAAAAATACTAATGGCTACCAATGAGTACAGACCCGCCATCCCGGGCAGCAATATCGCCCCCGCGCTGGTCATAACTCCCCCAATCGAAAAATATAACATTAGCCTGGCGCCGTTGATATATTTCAAAAGCCAGGTGCATATCCAACGACCGGAGAGGAAGGAAATCATCGCTGCCATATTGTACCAGGTAGCAGTGAGTTGTTCATCCGGGGGTCTGGTTTCATTCATTTGATCTACGTATTGGAATATAAAAGTCCAGCACATAATCTGAGCCCCTACATAGAAAGCCTGGGCAATGACCCCTTCGTAATACCTGGGATTTTTGAAAAGGAGGGACAATGAATCCCGAAAGTTCATTTTGACATGCTCCTTTGAAATTGGAAAACGGGTCAATACGATGATGACCAGGATGACGAGAACCAATATTCCCAGTCCGATGTATGGCCCACTGATTACGTTGAGATCGTTGTCCCGGATCATCGATTTTTCCACGGCATCCAGGGCAGAATAAACTTCAGGTGAGTAATCATCCGATCGCAGCGCCTGGATCACAAAAACCTGAGCGACTAACATCCCCAGCAGGGATCCCATCGGATTGAATGCCTGAGCCAGATTGAGCCGCTGCGTGGCGGTATCGTCGTCGCCCATAGCCAAAACCAATGGGTTGGCGGTAGTTTCCAGAAACGCCAGGCCAAACGTCAGCACGTATAGGGAAATCAAAAAATAATTAAATTCCTCATAGCGGGCCGCCGGATAAAACATAAACGCACCGATCGCGTAGAGTATCAATCCCACGATAATGCCATTTTTATAACTAAATCTCCGGATAAATAGGGCTGCAGGGATGGCCATGGTCGCGTACCCTCCATAAAACGCAAGCTGCACCAATGCAGCTTCAAAATTGGATAACTCGGGCATCACTTTTTTGAACGCGGATACCATGGGATTGGTCAGATCATTGGCTATTCCCCAGAGGAAAAACAAAGAAGTAATGATGATAAAAGGGAACAGTAATTCCCGGGATACGAGGCGGTGGCGGCTGTTTGTAGTCATAGGGGTATAAATATAAAATATTTCTGAACAAAGGGCGATGAATTTTGGAATCGGGAAAATGAAGATTTAGTACAGGACATGGGGTTTGACCTGGGAATATTTATAAATATTTATAAAACCTGAAAGGTAATCGTGATATTCATGACCTTGTCGCTTGTGGGATCAGGCAATGATTATTTAGTGGCCGTGATAAGTCCGTAAGACCACAGATTTTTCTTCAGGCCGGTATACAGGTAGTAGCACATGGTCGTGTGAGCTTTTTCGGTCTCTCCATAGGGTTTCCCTATCATGGCCCGGTAACGATTGTAGGCCCAGGCGAGATAATAGATTTTACGGAGTCGTTTTACCGATGGCCATACGTACGAAGTCATATCTTTGCACTGGTACCGCGAATAACCTAAATCTGCGAGATTAGTCAGGTATTGTTTTTCGGTATCGAGAGAATGGATCTTACAGCCGTGAAATCCATAGGTGTAAAGTTGGTCGTATTCCCTGGCGGTCAGGGTATCCCTGGCCTGTAGATTTTCCGCCAGGATGAGTTTGCCACCGGGTTTGAGAATCCGGTGAGCTTCTTTTAGGAAATCCCGTTTGGACGGGGCGTGACAAATGCTTTCTATCCCGGTAATGACGTCAAAATGGTTGTCGGGGAATGTCGTGTGACAATAATCCATGACCTGGAATTCTGTCAGGTCCGATACCCCATTTTTTCGGGCATTTTCTATAGCCTGCTCTACCTGATGGGGAACCAGGGTAATACCCTTTGCCCGGCAATGATGGTTTTTGGCCATAAAAATGCTGGTTCCTCCCACGCCGCAACCCGCATCCAGCATAAGTTCGTCTGGTTTGATACCGGCTTCCCGGGCTATGTAAGAGTTTAGATTCCGGAGGGCTTCGCCCAGGTTCTTGGTGTCTTCGTACCAAAAACCCAGATTGAGCTGCATACTGTTGTCCAGGTCCCAGGCGTCTTTGTAAGCGTTGCGACTTTTATTGTAATATTCTACGATGCCATCATGGGTCATACCTATCTATACGAAATAGGGACAAAATTATTTTTCGTAGTAATCCGCCGGCCATACATCATTGGATCCGTTGATATCCGGAAGGATCTTATTGGGATCAATAATGATGGAATCCAGGTTCTTGCTGGTCTGATGCAGGTAAGTCCACTGATGGCCTCTTTGCCAGATCTCCACGGGTAATTTTACATCTTCTGAGGAACCATCGTCGTAGTTGATTTTCATGAGAACCGGCATCGGTATTTCGCCATTATTTTGAAGTTGAACCAAATATCCTTCCGGCACCTTCCGGGTACCGGTGATGCTCAGATCAATATTTCCGGTCCCGTAAAACCAACCTTTCCAAAACCAATTGAGGTCTTCACCCGTCACGTTTTCGATCGTGTTGAAAAAATCGCGGGGAGCGGGATGTTTGTATGCCCATCGATTGATGTAAGCTTTAAAAGCCGGATCAAACCGCTCCGGGCCTATGATGTATTCCCGCAGCAATATCAATCCGATGCCTGGTTTCCGGTAGCCCGTCATTCCGAGGTTACTCAGCGTGGTCACATCGGGATAGGTGTTGATGGCTTCCCGGGTTTCGCTCGTCAGCCAACTGATATATCGTCTTGTCTGATTGAGGGTGGCGGGGTATTCTCCATTGTTGAAAGACAGGGTCGCGTAGTGGTTGATAAACGTATTGATGCCTTCATCCAGCCAGACGTGCTTGCGCTCATTGGTTCCGACGATCATCGGAAACCAGTTGTGTCCAAATTCGTGGTTGGTCACTCCCCACAGCCCCTGACCTTTGGAACGGTAGTGGCAGAAAGAAACCCCCGGATATTCCATCCCGCCCACGTGACACGCGACATTGATCGCGGTGGGGTAGGGGTACGCAAAATAAGTTTTGTCATAAAATTCAATGGCCGCTTTGGTGTATTCCGTTGATCGTCCCCACGCTTCGTACCCGGCACTTTCCTGTGGATAGATCGACTGAGCCAGGCCTGTTTTTCCATTGACAAGGTTCATCCGGGCTGCATCCCAGAGGACGGAATTGGAGGTAGCAAAAGCAATGTCCCGGGCATTTTCGATGCGGTAGTGCCAGGTGATGGTTCCCGATGTTTTGGGGCGGGTCAAAGTGTAATTTTTAATTTCATTTTCCCCGATAAGAAAAACGGTTTGGTCGCTTTTTTGTGCTTCATCCCATCGGTCCAGTACCGTTTTGGAAAGAACTTCCTCCCGGTTGAGCAATTCCCCGGAAGCCACTACGATATGGTCATACGGCACGGTTATTTTGTAATCAAAATCTCCATATTCCAGGTAAAATTCTCCCGCACCGAGGTAAGGCCGGACGTTCCAGCCTTCGATATCATCAAAAACTGCTACCTTGGGATACCATTGGGCAATGGCGTAAATGGTTCCATCCTCCGTTTTAAGCCTGCCCATCCGATCCATTCCACTTTCAGGGACTTTAAATGAAAAATCCATGCTGATGGTGGCGCTTCCACCGAAAGCTGAAATGGGTTGATCAAAGAATACCTGCATCCGGGTATCATCTACGATGTATTCGTGCGATGCATTGTTTCTGCCCGACTTGGCCGACACGTTCCGGATCTTGAATCCGCCGTCTACGTTTCCGGAATACCGATTGCCGCGTACGGGAGTGGTCAGAGTACCCCGCGAATCCGGAGTGAATCGATTTTGTTCCAGATGTAGCCAGACAAATTCCAGGGATTCAGGACTGTTGTTCATGTAATTGATAGTGACAGAACCTGAAAAAGTATGGGAAGCGGTGTCGAGCTGCACCTCGATGTGGTAATCTGCTTCATTTTGCCAGTATTTGGGGCCGGGTTTTCCGGAAGCTGTCCTGTATTCGTTGCTGGGTCGTTCCATGAATTCACCAAAGACAGCCTCGTTTTTGAGTATTTCATTTTGGGCGGTCAGGCCCGTAAGACAGAAAACCAAAATACCGGACAGTAAAAAAAATGTATGGGGAAAACGCTTCATGTGCCAAAGTTTATGATCAATAATGGAAAAGCCCAAAGATAATGGTTCTCCTGGAAATGGGCTAAGCAATTGCCAATTGAAAATTGTAGATTATCAGTAATTCAGTTGTAGGCAGTTGACAATTGACAATTGATAGTTAACAGTCCCTGATTGCATCTGAGGCCGGGATATTAATCAAACGCGCGAAGCGCACAAACCGGTGAAGCCGACAAACTTATGAGCTGCTGAACGGCCCATTATCCAACAGTATGGGGCGCTGAGCGGCCCATCAATCAAACTCTGCTCTCATTCTCGCGCTGCCTTCCGGAGTCCTTGTGGACAAATCTCTGAATCGTAGAGCGTAAATCGCAATTCTATCTAAATTCCCTGTTAATCTCCTCCAATACCGCGGATCCCGGACACAAATCATCCTCAGCCAGTTGATTCAACGGTGTATCCGAGGTTTCCAGCAAGGAATGAAGATCCTTGCTTTGGGGTTCGACGTAAAGAAGACCGGTCAGGATTTCTCCGTCTGCCTTGGCTTGTTGGAGGCGCTCCAGGGCTGATCGTCGGCTGTAAGGATCCCAGTCTGCATTGAGTTTGCTAAGCTGGATTAAAGAACCATCGTGGAGAGTGACCGATTTCTGACTCCCTTCAGCGTATTCCACCGCGATTTCTTCCCGGACGGGTACAAAGTCAAACACGGAGGTCACCTCGATGTGATCCCGGACATAATCGTATGCTTTGGTCGATCCTTTGTTGTTGTTGAAGGTGACGCAGGGAGATATCACATCGATAAAAGCGAATCCCGGGTGCGCCATGGCCGCTTTGATCATAGGAACCAGTTGGGTCTTGTCACCAGAGAAGCTCCTGGCCACGAATGTAGCCCCCAATTCCAGGGCCAGGCCTACCATATCTATCGGTGAAAACTCATTCACGGAACCAGATTTGCTCAATGACCCCACATCAGCGGTAGCGGAATCCTGGCCTTTGGTCAGGCCGTAACAGCCATTGTTCATCATGATGTATACCATGTTGAGATTCCGGCGATTCACATGGACAAACTGTCCGATCCCGATAGAGGCTGAATCTCCATCTCCCGAAACACCGAGATACGTCAGATCTTTATTGGCCATATTGGCCCCGGTAGCTACAGATGGCATCCGGCCGTGGACGGTGTTGAATCCGTGGGAATTGTTCAGGTAATAGGCTGGTGCTTTGGACGAACAACCTATTCCGGATAGTTTAACCACCTTATGTGGTTCGATATTCATTTCGTAACAGGCTGCTACTATGGAAGCATTGATGCTGTCATGACCGCATCCTGCGCACAGGGTCGATATCCTGCCTTCGTAATCGGCTTTGTAAAAACCAGCTTCGTTTTTGGTGCTGGAAGGATGCCGGAAAGTGGGTTTTAGAAAGCTCATAATGCGTGCGTTTTATGGTGATTAACGGCCGAATTGACTTCGTCGCGGAGCATGGGTTGATTTTTCATTTGATTCCGGAGCTGATTTAGGATGGCATCCGCGGTGATCGGCATTCCGTCATAATTGAGAATGGATCTCACCTTTGCGGGATCGATACCGAGTTCCAGAATCAAAAGGGATCGGCATTGGGCATCCCTGTTTTGTTCGATGACGTACACCGTTTTGTGGGCGTCAATAAAATCCTTTACTTCATCCTGAAAAGGGAAAGCCTTGAGCCGCATGGCATCGATGGGGTTTCCCTCCTCATGGAGGATTTCCATAACTTCCAGGGCGGCGTAAGTGGTGGTGCCAAAAAATATGATGGCATCATCCCCTCCGTTTTCTGTCTGATAAAATTCAGGGTATGGAATCAGGTTTTTAGCGGTATTGAATTTGCGAATCAGGCGATCGATTTCTCCTGCGTGCACCTCGCCGTCCTCGGTGTAACGGCCGTATTGATCGTGCGAAGTCCCGCGTGACAAAAAGGCGCCCCTGGAAGGATGAGTCCCCGGAATCACCCGATACCCAATGCCATCACCGTCCACGTCTTTGAATCGTCCGTAATCCTGCACGGCATCGAGTTCTTCCCGGTTGAGAACTTTCCCCCTGTTGTATCGTTTTTCGTCATCCCAGCTCAGTGGATCGGTCATGTGAATATTCATTCCCAGATCGAGATCCGACATGAGAAATATCACCGTCTGCAACTGATCCGCCAGGTCAAATGCCATGGCCGTGAATTCAAAACATTCGGTCGGATTGGCCGGCATCAGCATAATGTGCTTGGTATCCCCGTGGGATGCATAAGCGCAGGGAAGTATATCCGATTGTTGGGTACGGGTCGGCATACCGGTTGAGGGTCCTCCACGTTGCACATCAACCAGGACCATTGGTACCTCTGCAAAGTACGCCAGTCCGATAAATTCGTTCATCAGGGAAATTCCCGCTCCGCTGGTCGCCGTAAATCCCCGGGCTCCGTTCCAATTGGCTCCCATAGCCATCCCGAAAGCTGCCAGTTCATCTTCGGCCTGAATGATGGCGTAGTTGTTTTTCCCTGTAACAGGATCTTTTCTGAACTTTTTGGCGTAGGTTTCAAAACTTTTGGCCACAGAGGTTGAAGGGGTGATGGGGTACCACGCCAGGACCGTAGCTCCTCCGTATACAGCTCCCAGACCCGTTGCTGCATTTCCGTCGATCATAATCTTGTTCCCCGTCGCATTGCTGTGTTTCAACCGAACGTTCAAAGGGTAGTCCAGGTTTTGTCTTACCCAGTCTGCACCCAGATCCAATGCTTTGAAATTGGGTGGGATCAATTTTGGTTTTTTCTCAAATTGCTCGCTGATGATGGATTTGACCACTTCCAGGTCGAGATCGATGAGCACGGCCAGCGCCCCTATGTAAATGATATTTTTAAATAGCTGTTGCAACCTGGCTGCCTCGTAATTGTCGATACTCAGTTGCATCATAGGGATGCCGATCATCTGAATATCCTCCCGGATCATGGCGTCGTGGAGCGGTTTGGTGCTGTCGTAGATAAAATACCCACCCGGACGAACGGAAGCTATGTCCCGGACCATGCTCTCGGGATTGACCCCTACCAACACATCGATTCCATCCCGGCGGCCGAGGTATCCCTTTTCACTTATCCTGACTTCGTACCAGGTCGGCAGACCCTGGATATTGGAAGGAAATATATTTTTGGGCGAAACCGGAATTCCCATCCGGAATACGGCTTTTGAAAATACTTCATTGGCACTGGATGAACCGGTTCCATTGACATTGGCAAACCGGACAACCATGTCATTCACTCGAATCTTTTCACTCATAATTGTTCCTATAAAATTTTGCTGGCTTTAGTTACTCCATAAAGATACTTTTGCATATCCCACGCTGCAGTGGGGCATCGTTCGGCGCACAGCCCACAATGCAGGCATACATCTTCATCTTTTATCATAACGCGTAAGGTAGGTAAGGCGTCGGATACATACAGATCCTGGCTCCAGTTTTCGGATGGAGCTGATAATCTCTCTCTCAGGTCGTCTTCTTCCCCATTGGTCGTAAACGTAATACAAGAGGTGGGGCAGACGTCCACGCACGCATCGCATTCGATGCACAATTCCCGCGAAAAGACGGTTTGTACATCGCAATTGAGGCAACGCTGGGCTTCCTTGAAACCGGTAGGCTGGTCAAATCCAAGCTCAACTTCGATTTTTCGGTCAGAAAGTGCGATCACTTTATCCTCATGGGGTACGGCAAACCGATCATCAATGACCACCGGACTATCGTACATCCATTCGTGAATTCCCATTTTTTGTTTAACCAGGTTGGTTCGGGGTTCCAGACGGGCATTGACATCGATCCCCTGGCAGTAGTGATGCATCGATATAGCAGCCTGATGCCCATGGGCGGCCGCGGTAATAATATTCTTCGGTCCAAAAGCTGCATCGCCCCCAAAAAACACTTTGGGTAGAGTGGATTGGAAGGTGACTTCATCGATGACTGGGACGTCCCATTTGCCAAATTCAATTCCCAGATCGCGTTCGATCCAGGGAAAAGCGTTGTCCTGACCGATGGCAATGATCACATCATCCGCCTCGATAAAGGTATCCGGTTCTCCGGTTGGGAGGAGACTTCGTTTGCCGTTTTCATCGTATTCTGCCCGGACGTGACCAAACCACATACCTTTCAGTTTCCCATCTTCCACCACAAAAGATTTGGGTGGCATATTATTGAGAATCGGAATGTCTTCTGCCTGGGCGTCTTCGATCTCCCAGGGGGAGGCTTTCATTTCTTCGAAAGGGCTTCTCACTACGACGCATACTTCCTGCCCCCCGAGTCTTCGGGATGTCCGGCAACAATCCATGGCTGTATTACCACCACCGAGGATAATCACCTTGCGACCGATCGATTCCCTATGTTCAAAAGCTACACTGGCGAGAAAATTGATCCCGATATGTACGTTGGCATCGGCTTCTTCCCGGCCGGGTAATTTCAGATCCCTGCCACTCGGTGCCCCTGTTCCCACAAATATGGCGTCATAATCCGCATCCAGGATTTCTTTCATACTTTCCACGTAGTGGTTGTAATGAGTGTGAATTCCCATGTCGGTGATATAATTGACCTCCTCATCCAGGACGCTTTCGGGTAGGCGGAAAGATGGAATCTGCGTACGCATCATTCCACCCCCTTTGTGCCATTCATCGAAAAGATGGATTTCATACCCTTCCGGGGCCAGGTCGCGGGCGACGGTGAGGGACGCTGGTCCTCCACCGATAAGAGCCACTTTTTTGCCATTTTTAACGGCTGGTGCAGTGGGCATCAGGGATTTGACTTCTCCTTTGTTGTCCGCGGCCACCCGTTTGAGGCGGCAGATGGCTACCGGTTCTTCATCCTCCTCGATTCGTCCACGCCGGCACGCTGGTTCACAGGGCCGGTCACAGGTACGACCCAGGACACCGGGAAACACATTGGATTCCCAGTTGACCATATAGGCTTCTGTATATTGTTTGTTAGCGATCAACCGAATGTATTCAGGGACAGGTGTATGGGCCGGACAGGCGTACTGACAATCTATCACTTTGTGAAAATACTCGGGATCTTGAATATTCGTGGGTCTCAAAATTCGATTTCTTGGTTATTATAATCTGTTAGTTTCTAACGGGATGTTTAAAAATTGACGTTAAATATAGGCAAAATTGAATAGCGGGCAATAAAAATGATAGTAAAAAGTATGTTTGGTACTTGGGGTGTGGACTACCATTCTCCCGAATATATCGCAAATAGCCGCAGATCAGGGGGATGGGTTCTCGCAGAGGCGCAGAGGCGCAGATCAGGGGGGAAGGGTTCTCACAGAGACGCAGAGGCGCAAAGTCGCAAGGTGAATCTCCCACAGATTCCGCAGATGGGCGCAGATCAGGGGAAGGGTCTCACAGAGGTGCGGTGGTACAAGGTGAATCTCCCGCAGATTCCGCAGATGGCCGCAGATCAGGGGGTTGGGTTCTTCAAGAGGCGCGGTGATGCAAAGGCATGGGCTTCCGAAATCATTCAGATTTCTCCGCGAATGACTCTCATGATTTCGTGTCGGTCAAAAGCGAAATACAATAGCAGCGGGATTGAAAAGAATAATATCCTGATCCACTGCCATCCTCCCTGATCCCATGAACTTCCATGCCACAACCATTCATACAATCCGTAGGTTCCCACGGTCAGGAGTAGGATAAAGCCTATTTTACTCCATTCCATTCGGAATTCGTAAAATCGGGAACCGACGATAAGACAGAGAACCGTCATGATGAAATAACAGGCGAGCGTAGTCCAGGCAGACGCCATATATCCCACGGTTTTTATCAACAATACGTTGCCTAGAATAGTGATCAATACCCCGGCCAGAGAAATAAACATCCCGTATTGGGTTTTGTCCTGGAGCTTGTACCAGATGCTGAGATTGTAATACAACCCCAGTGAAATATTGGCGAGCAGGATGACCACGGTCACGTAATATCCCTGGGCATACGAAGCATCCCGTAAGAATATCTGCTGCAACCAGGGTAAAACCAGCGTGACGGCCAGAAAACCAAACGCGGAAACGATGGTATAATAGGTCGTTACCTTCCCGTAAAGTACGTTGGAGTCTTTGCGCTTGTATTGCTGGAAAAAGAATGGCTCGGCGGCGTACCGGAATGCCTGGGTAAATAGCGCTATAAACATTGCTATTTTATAATTACCGGAATAAATTCCCACCAACCTGGTAGTTTCTTCCTGATCATAAGGTAACAGATTTTGTAAAAAGATCCTGTCAAGCATTTCATTCATGATTCCGGCCAAACCCACGATCAAAAGAGGAAGTGAATAAACGATCATCTTTCGGATGGTCGGGAGATCAAAGTTCCTCCAGAATGCGGTCCATTGAGGCAATAGCAGAAAAAGGGCCATCCCACTGGACACTATATTGGCACCGATCAGATAAGTCAGGTGATAACGTGGATCATATATGGCTGAAAGCCAGTCCGTACCTTTGTTTATCAGCCAGGGACAGATCAGGAAGAAAAAGCAGACGATAACCACATTGGTCAGGATCATACTGATCTTGATCAACGCAAATCGACGAGGTCGATTGAATAATCTCAACTGGCAAAATGGAATTTCGTTGATGGCGTCAAAAAAGAGGATGACGGCCAGCATGGGGACATAGGTGCTGTATTCGGGTGGAAGGTTCATCCAGGAAACGATCTGACCCGGAAACAGGAATAGTAGTATACTTA
The DNA here is from genome assembly GCA_937876435.1 of uncultured Bacteroidota bacterium. Classification (GTDB taxonomy): domain Bacteria; phylum Bacteroidota; class Bacteroidia; order Chitinophagales; family Saprospiraceae; genus Membranihabitans. Next base: position 1,032 of record CALEIL010000240.1, on the reverse strand, counting down.
GAAAAATAGACATACCATATACCATGATCAGCGCATTGCTATAAGTCATGGGTTGCTGACCATCTTCGCTTCCAAATCGGAAATAGGCGGTCTCAAGTCGCAGGGTATAGAATACGAAGAGTATTCCTACCATCGCGTAGAGCGTGGAATAGCCACCAAAAACCGATACCGGCAGGACAGAAGTGATCACGGGCACAAGCAGTATATTGATCACCCGACCCACGATACTGCTCAATCCGTACCAGATGGTATCTCCCGCCAATCTTCTGATTGTCGCCATTTAATTGGTTTATTTCCGTAGCGAATATACTATTAATACAGACTTCCTGGTTAAGAGTACTGCCTGAGTTAAAAAATCTCAGGTTTCATTTATTCCATTGAATTTTACATAATTGATTAATCATTGGAAAGGTGTACATTTGCGCCTTTGATAAGAAACTTTATATGATGGATTTTGAACTGCTGAAGAAGATATCGGAATGCCCTGGTGCTCCGGGTTTTGAACAACCGATCAGGACATTGATCATGGACGAGCTCAGAGACCTGGCCGACCATATGTGGGTCGACTCTATGGGGAGTGTAGTCGTGCGACTCAATGGGCAGGCTGAGGAATCGGTGATGGTCACAGCCCATATGGACGAGATTGGTTTTATCGTCACTCATATCGATGATCAGGGTTTTATCCGGTTTCATCCCCTGGGAGGCTTTGATCCGAAAACGCTGACTTCCCAGCGGGTCATCATTCACGGGAAGGAAGATGTGATCGGGATCATGGGGACCAAGCCGATCCACATTATGAATCCGGAAGATCGGAAAAAAGCCCCCAGAATAGAAGATTATTTTATTGATACGGGCTATCCCGTCGGCAAGGTCCGGGAATTGATATCCACCGGAAACCCCATCACCAGGGAGCGGTCACTGATTAGGATGGGACAATGTGTCAATGGGAAATCTCTGGATAACAGGATATCTGTGTATATACTGATCGAGGCGCTCAGGAAACTGGCCGGGACTGAACTCCCTTTTCCGGTC
>CALEIL010000239.1 GCA_937876435.1 uncultured Bacteroidota bacterium | reverse complement strand
CTGCTCCTTTATTGGGGATTAAAATTCGTTCGGTGCTGCGGATGACTTGTAGTTTTCCAGGATCAACCTGGGCCATGAAAAGCGGGGCCCGGTTTCGAGCCACGTGATCATTGTTGGCACCTTTTCGTGTATAGACCAGGAAGAGCCCTTTACTGTGGGTGACCCAATGCTGCTGGGTGTTGTGAGTTCCCAAATCACTGCCATCATCAAATTTCCAATTCTTGATTGGCTCGTAATTTAATCCATCTTTACTTTTGGTGACAAATGAGGTCAGATCGTTGCGGATAGTCAGGTAGTACTGATCATCAAAAAACGCCACCGACGGTTCATGGAGACCTCTGGTGTCGTCTTTTATCTGAAATTCATTGCCGTGGCTTTTATAGGTCAGGACCTGGCCATCAAAATGACAACGAAGCACAGTGACCTGAGAACTGGAGTCAGGTGGAGTAAAGTATATCGGTAAAATGATATCGCCATTGGGCAAATCATACCGCTGGACGCTTCCCGCACCAGCTCTTTGAAATTTTTCCCCGGGAGGCATTTCGAGCTTCATCCAGTCTGCCCAACTATTGGTTTCCGGATTGTAAATTGAATAAGTGGTATCCCTGGGTCGTATTTTACGGAGTTTCCAATCGGGTGTATAAACCACGGTATGGCCTATTCCGAGGAGTTTTTGACTGGCTTTATGAAACATGGGCCAGAAGTCGCTGGTCACCTCGGGACTCCTTTCCCCGTCGATCATAGTCCAATGGGGCTGTAGGTTTTCGAGTGGATACGGTTCGGTCCAGGTTTTTCCGAGGTCATCCGAGTTCATGCCGTACATCTGTTTGAAAATATCACTGCTGGTGACTTCATGCGTATTCATAGTCATCACTGTTTTGGGTAGACCTTTCGTACCCATTCCAGGTAGTATACCAGCCCTGGAATGTATCCAGCACTGTTTTCCATTGTACATCCGGGTAGGAATATCGGTTTTGACATTGTAATTCACTGGTTTCAACCCATCCCTTTCCCCAAAACCGATCATTGGATTCCAGGAAGTCAGGGTAATTCCTCCGATGAGCGAGGATTTTAAAAATTGTCTTCTATGCTGCATTGTTTATTGATTCAGGTAATCGTGATATTTCCACTTAAAATTCTCTATAGTTCTATACGTATAATCAGGATACAATTGATTGATAGAATCCATTTCGGCGGTAAATTGATTCAGCTTAATTGGATCCAAAAAGGGGTCATTTGTTTGTTCTCTCCACTTTTGCATCGCATTTTGTAATTCCTTCAAAATATCATCGTATGAAGGATCGTCAGCGAGATTTTCAAATTCCCAGGCATCTTCCTGGAGGTTATACAATTCCCATTGAGGGGGAGATTTCCATACATTGTATGCGTTTTGAACCATTGGCGTTGAAGCTTTTAAATCTTCCTCATTGGTACCGTGTATCTGCTCCGGCTCGATATAATATTGATACGCAGGTGAAATTTTTCTCCCCACGTCAATATTAAGTATAAGTTTAAAATTTTTGTTTCGGACACTCCGCATCGGGAAATACTGCACCGGTGAAGATCCTTCCCCTTCAGCAAACAGATATTCTCGCCAATCCTGAGGATTTTGATCTTGATTAAAGAGACTTATTAGGGATTTTCCTGGCAAGTGTTCCGGTACGGGGGTTTCTGTAATTTCTATAATGGTCGGAAGAAGATCTATCACCGATATGAGTTCTTCTTTAATCTGTGGTTTGTTTATTCGACCGGGCCAGTGAATGATGAAAGGGATTTTTATTCCTCCTTCGTAGTTGGTCATTTTGCCCCGACTAAACTGAGCGCCGTGATCACTTAGATAAATGATGCAGGTGTTGGATAAATCACCAATACTATCCAGTAACATCCCGATTGATTCATCCAGGCGATTCATACAATTGTAATAAGCTTCAGTAGCGGTTTTTAGTCCTGGACCATAAGCCCCTACGAATGGGAGCGAAGAGTCGATTTGACTTGCATTCACCTTCGTCGTAGGTAATCCTTCTACTTCATTTTGAAATGGTAAATGGGCATCCGGAAAATTGACCATCAAAAAATATGGATTCCCTTCCAATTTACCATGATCTATAAATTCTTTAGCCCTTTGGCCGTACAAGGGGATGTCTTTCTTTTGGAAATTGGAACCAGGAATGGCTTGCAAGTCGAAATTGAACAGATTTTCTGGATTTACATGAATTTTACCGATTACTCCTGTTTTGTATCCGGAGTTTTCCAGATATTGGGGGAGAACTTTAATTCCTTCGTACATTGAGTAGTGGTGTGTGGCCCAGCCAATCTGCCCGTTTTGATGTGGATACAACCCTGTGAAAATGCTACTACGGGAAGGACTGCATACGGAATAGGTTGTATAGGCATTTAGAAATCGTATCCCATTTTGAGCCAGACTATCCAAATTGGGGGTATGAACTATCGAATTGCCATAGCATCCAAGATCCTGACTATTGTCCTCAGATACAATAAGCAAAATATTTGGACGGGGTTCTTCTGCATTCTCTTGGCAACTCCAGGATCCGGCACATAGGATAAATCCACAAAACAGGTATTTTAGAACGATGTATGATTTCATTATTTATTGAATTTAAACGAATACAGGTTACTGTCCTTCATCTCGAATTTCAAACGGATGGTTTTCCCTTGCAAGGGGAGCACAT
>CALEIL010000238.1 GCA_937876435.1 uncultured Bacteroidota bacterium | reverse complement strand
AATGTGGCTCTAAAAACATATTATATTTTTATTTCATGTAAAAATAGTTATATTTACCCCTGAAGACCTCCTCTGTATGGATCCCAGCTCCATTCCTCTTCAGAATTCGGGGATGGTGGAAAAGTGTTTCCTAATCAACAGAGATGGCAATCTTCAAAACTATTTTATCGTTAGTTACAAAAAAGCATCAAAATGCAAACAAAAAAAGCCAAATATCACCTCAAAAGAATCGAAACTATTCTCGATCTCCACGAAGGCAATCTCTCTGCGATGGACAGGGATATTTTATTGGAAGACATCCGCCACCTCTACGATTTGGTCCTGTTTGCAAACGATGCCCATCCGGAGCACAAAATATACCCAGCGCAAGATAAGACATTTGTGGCACCTGAGCCTCCCCCTCTGGTCAAACCGGCCACCGTACCCACTCCGTCGGCCCATCGGGACGAACCGATCCCTCCTGCTGAGGCGCAGGCCCATGGACCTGCTGAGATGAAACAGGACATTACCCCACCTGCGGAGATACCGACTCCCCGCGAAGAAGCCCCACACACTCCTACCACCGTGACGTATGAGCAACCATCTACAAAATCGGAGCCTCCCGTTTCTGAACGGTCCTATGACCAGAATCCTGCGGTACCCACTTCCAATGGAACAGCGGATCATAACAATTCCGGACAGCTCCGCGAAGAAGAGGAAGAGATCATGGTGCAGGAAGAGATCAGTTACCCTGAACTTTTTGACTTTGCTTTTTCTTCTGACCTTTCCGACCGGCTCGCCAATACCAAAATAGACAATTTGAACAGAGTCCTGACGATCAATGATAAAATTCTATACATCAATCACCTTTTTGGAGGTGAAGCTATTCCATTCCAGGATACGCTCAGAAAGTTTGAAGGGTTCTATACGTACGACGAAGCCAAACAATTCGCTTCCAGAGAATTGGTCCTCAATTACAACTGGACCACCCCGGACAAATTTGAGACCGTTCGACAATTTATGCGGCAGGTAAAGCGGCTGTACGGGTAGCAGAAGTTTGTCAAACTTTGGTTAACTTCTTTCCCCCATTATTGATGGTGACCATTTTTTGGTATATTTCCCTCCTTCAATCACTCTTTTATACCAGTTACAATGGAAGGACGGAAACTGTGGGAGGCTGACTCCAAAACTATCCAGAATAGTCATCTCAGACGCTATATTGATTGGGTCAACAAATCTTACGGTTTGCAGATTTCTCTGGATTACGAGGAGCTGCATTTGTGGTCCATAGAGAATCATGAAATATTTTGGGAATCCCTGTGGAAGTATTTCAATGTCATCAATCACAGGTCCTATGACGCTGTGACCAATGGCCTGGAAATGCCGGACACCCGGTGGTTTCTCCATTCCCACATAAACTATGCCGAGCATATATTTCGAAATTCCACCGATGAGTTTCCCGCTCTGATCAGTAAATCAGAAATCAGGGAAACCGCGGAAATTTCCTGGGAAGAACTGGAAAATAAGGTAGCCTGCCTGCAGGACTATTACAGAAAACTGGGCGTTGAAGCCGGGGATTGCATCGCTGGTTTTTTACCCAATATACCGGAAGCGACCATATCATTTTTAGCGGCCAACAGTCTGGGGGCGATCTGGTCTTGTTGTTCTCCGGATTTTGGGGTCGAGAGCGTACTGGACCGGTTTAGTCAGATCCAACCCAGGATCCTGATTGCCACCGACGGTTACAGGTACGGGGGAAAATCATTTGACAGATATGAAGTGATCGCCGAATTGACCCGGCGGATTCCATCGATCGAAAAAGTCATCGTTATACCCTATCTGAATGCGGATTCAACCGAGTGGGATGATGAAAAATACGTCATCTGGGACTCACTTTTCCCCGGCCATCCTCCGGAGCTTCGCTTTACGCCGGTTGATTTCAATCATCCGATGTGGGTCCTCTATTCATCCGGAACGACGGGAATACCCAAAGCCATTACGCACAGCCATGGAGGTATGCTGCTCGAGCATTTTAAGTACATGGCCTTTCACAACGATGTCAACCGGGGAGAGCGATTTTTCTGGTATACCACGACCGGCTGGATGATGTGGAACTTTGTGCAGGCCAGTTTGCTGTGCGGGGCGACCGCTGTGTTGTATGATGGGAGCGCCGGTTATCCGGACATTTCAGTGCTGTGGGACTTCGCATCCGAGGTAGGGATCCATCATTTTGGGACCAGCGCTCCTTTTATATTAGCCTGTATGAAATCCGGTATCCATCCGGCCGGGGATCATAGATTTGAACATTTGAGGTCGATCGGCTCTACGGGATCCCCCCTACCTCCGGAAGGGTTTGACTGGATATACGAACACATCAAACGCGACGTCTGGTTGTGTTCCATGAGTGGGGGAACCGACGTCTGTACGGCATTTGTAGGGGGATGTATTTTGAAGCCGGTCCTGGAAGGATATATTCAGTGCAGGGCACTCGGAGTATCGCTTTTTGCATACGATGATGAAGGCCGGGAGCAATGGGATGAAACCGGCGAAATGGTCATCACCCAACCCATGCCGTCGATGCCCTCCTACCTCTGGGATGATAGCGAAGACGAGCACCGCTACCGGGAGTCCTATTTCGAGCGGTTCCCCACCGTGGAGCAATATCCCGACGGAGTGTGGGCTCAAGGTGACTGGGTGACCCAGACCTCGCGCGGTAGTTTTGTAGTCCACGGCCGTTCGGATGCGACGCTGAATCGCGACGGCGTGCGCCTGGGCACCGCCGAACTCTATGCGGCACTGGGCGACATAGCCGAGATCAAAGAGTCCACCGTCATCGGGGTAGAACAACCCGACGGCGGCTACT
>CALEIL010000237.1 GCA_937876435.1 uncultured Bacteroidota bacterium | reverse complement strand
GATCCCCAACGCCGTTGGGGACGACCTGTCAATCTCGTCCTTTTTAGACGAGATGAAATACCACTATAGGCACTTAAGATTTGATGCACTAATAATCATTTCTCAAAAGCAATTCCACCCCAAAGTGCAGATACGATCCGTGACCTCCATTCCCAGACAGAGAGTGGAGCTGGTTGTATCCTATAAACGGGCTGATGGTCACCAGATCGGAAAGACCGAAATCCAAACCCAGGGATAGCCCTGCGCCCAATACCTGATCAAATATTTGAGGATTATCAGAATTTACATTGGTACTCCAGGTCGGTGTCAATCGAATAAAAAATCCTTTTTGAAACCAAAACGAATTTTTGGAAAAGGTCGGACAGTCACAATCGTTCACAAAATCCAGTGGATAAAGGGCGATCGGAACCGTTACTCCAATATTTTGATAGCTTTCCCGATCCTCACCCTGGAGAGACTGAAACAACACACCGGGATGAAATTCCAACCGGTATCTTTTGAGCCTCGTCCAATAATGGGCCGAAACGTCCAAGACCGACTGCGCAGGCCAGGTGGTCTCCGATTGGCTGGTGCCGGAATGGTAGCGTGACTGCACGCTCCATTGTGCCGTCACAGGAATGGACATAAAAGACATAAAAATAATAAAAAGAAAAAATCGAATCACTTTGTGGTCATTTAGGGAACAAAACGCCAAATTTGTCCTTTGAAGTTTATAAAGGCAGTACATTGTGAGGACAAAAGGAATTCACCAGCAGAAAGTTAAGGTTATTACACTGGGTTGTTCCAAGAATCTCGTTGATTCTGAGAATATTATCACACAGCTTCAGGCCAATGAAATAAATACGGTTCACGAGGGAACTGACGATTGTGACGTGGCCATCATCAATACCTGCGGTTTTATCGATCTGGCGAAGGAAGAATCCGTGGATACCATCCTGGATTACGTGGACAGAAAGCAAAACGGGCTGGTAGAGAAGGTCTACGTCACGGGTTGCCTCAGTCAGCGGTACCGCGACGATCTTCAAAATGAAATACCCGACGTGGATGCCTGGTTTGGAACGATGGAATTGCCTGCGTTGCTGCAGAAATTTGAAGTGGATTACCGGCACGATCTGATTGGGGAACGCTTTCTGACTACGGTGGATCATTATGCGTACCTCAAAATTTCGGAAGGCTGCAATCGCACATGCGCGTTTTGTGCGATCCCGTTGATGCGCGGAAAACACGTCTCCCAACCCATCGAGCGATTGGTCAGTCAGGCTCAGCATTTTGCCCGACGAGGTGTACGGGAATTGGTGTTAATCGCCCAGGAATTGACTTATTACGGTTTGGATATTTATAAGAAGCGGGCCCTTCCCGAGCTTTTGGATGCGCTCTGTGGAGTGGATGGGATCGAGTGGATCAGGCTGCATTATGCGTATCCTACCAAGTTTCCACTCGAAATCCTGGATGTGATGCAAAGGCAGAGAAAAGTATGTAATTATCTCGATATTCCGCTTCAACACGCCGCCGATCCGGTTTTACTGAAGATGCGCCGGCAGATTAGTCGGGCAGAAACGGAGTCCCTGTTGAAGACCATCAGAGAAAAAGTTCCCGGCATTGCCATCCGTACGACAATGCTGGTAGGATTTCCGGGGGAAACCCAGGAGGATTTTGAGTCTCTGTTGGATTTTGTGAGAGAACAGCGTTTTGACCGGCTTGGGGTCTTTGCCTATAGTCATGAAGAGGATACTTCAGCGTATGATCTGGAAGATGATGTACCGGAGGAAGTAAAGACAGATCGGGTCAACCGGCTGATGGAGGTCCAACGCGAAATATCTTATGAAAAAAACCAGGCACGCATTGGGGAGACCATGCGGGTATTGATCGATCGGAAAGAAGGGGATTATTATTACGGCCGATCCGAGTATGATTCTCCCGAGGTAGACAACGAAATATTGATTCCGGGGGAAGAATTTGTCCGGGTGGGTGATTTTGTGGACGTCGCGATTTACGACGCGTTGGAGTATGATTTATACGGCAGTCCGGTATGAGACGCCGGATCAACATCCTCAATCCCTGGGTGATGGCAGCTGGTTTGCTCATCACCTTTCTGGTTATCTATTTTATTCATGATCTCATAGTATTCATGTCCGGTAACAAGATGGATTACCTCAATATCTGGACTTACGTCATGGGAGCCATGCTGGTTTACGCGCTCTTTTCCACGATCAACCTCTTATATGCCCGTGAAACTTCAAAGTATTATTATAAAACGTTGATGGCTTTTGCTGCGTTATTAATAACGGGTGGACTGTTGGCGACGTGGATCAGTGGTCAAAACATTCTCAATCTGGAAACCTACCGGAAAGTGTTAATATTTGTAATATTCACCTTTCTGGCTTTGGTATCGATAGCTTCGATGATGAAGGGATTGGAAAACTGGACGAAATCCCACGATGAGAAATTTTTAAAAAATGATAGCGATGAAAAAGAATAAGTTGTTCATATTGATGGTCTTAGCCCTTTCTTTGACCGGATGCGACCAATCTACAAGCCAGTCCGAAGCGTTGAATTCTCCTGCGCCGGAGATCGATAAAATCGAAAAAACCGACGCGGAATGGAAAGCTGAGCTGCCCGAAATGACGTATTACGTGATGCGTCAGGCTGGTACCGAGCGGGCGTTTACCGGGGAGTTGCTCGAAAATAAAAAGGAGGGAACGTATACCTGTGCGGCCTGCGGGCTTCCATTGTTTACCTCGGAGACTAAGTTCAAATCGGGCACCGGTTGGCCCAGTTTTTACGAGCCTATCAAGGAAGGATACGTACTGGAGAAAAAAGATGTATCCATGGGTATGACCCGTATCGAGGTGGTCTGTGCCCGGTGCGATGGCCACCTCGGTCACGTATTCGACGATGGGCCGAAACCCACTGGTCTGAGGTATTGCCTCAATTCCGCAGCCCTGGCATTTGAAGAAGGGGAAGTGAAGCCGTAGTCATTTTGAATTGTTGATGTTGAATTCTGACTCCGGATCAGGTACGGAGTGACGTAGGGGCATTTCCTGATGGAAGGAATCTGTCGCTGAGCTTGCCCGATTGGGGCCTGTATGGGGAGGCAGATGGATGTCTTCCACCTGGTTGGAACCAAACTTGAAGCCTGAAATTAAATTTTATTTATCGAAATGGTGAATTTCTCATAATCCAGTTGTTCCGGATCCACTTCTTCCACATAACTTTCCGATAATCTGGCTATGAGATGACTTAGGGCTTTTTTCGATTCACTCTTGGCAATTACCAGTTTATAGCACATCCGGTCCGATACATGGTTTCGTTCTAGAATGGAAAATTCCAGCTTTGGCGCCCATTCCTCCAGAAGGTGTACTATTTCAAACTCCAGGTCAATTTCCAGGGTCTCTTGCTCGATAATCTGGATGATAGTAGCGCTGTCCAGGACCGCCTCTGCACATTCCCTATAAGCCTGGATCAGTCCTGATGTTCCCAGCAATGTCCCCCCAAAGTACCGGACAACTACGATCATTGCATCGGTCAGATCCCTCTTGACCAACTGACCCAGGATGGGCCGTCCGGCAGTCCCGGATGGTTCTCCGTCATCATTCGCCCGCTCTATGGGTTCTGGGTGGCCAAGCCTCCAGGCGTAACAGTGGTGTCTGGCTTTGGGATGGAGGGATTTGACATCGTGCAGAAATGTTTCCGCTTCCTCAGTGGACTGGACCGTGGTGATGTACCCGATAAACTTTGAACCCTTTTTTTTGATCAATGCTTCTGATATACCTTTCACACTATGGTAGCTGTACGTCATCTACAATATTTTACATTGACTCAGAGTTAAATAAAATTTCATTTCCGACAAATTTACACCGATTTGAATGATATAAAAAAAACGAAACTAATTGACCGTTCTATAAATACAAAAGTTATCTTTGCAGCAGATTCAGGCACGAACCGGAATATACGAACGAGTATTTTAAAAGCATGACACTACCCGTTTTATTGATCATCATCACCGCCATTGCGCTATTTATCACGTTGCTCAATGGTCTGGTATTGCATAAAACCCGAAATTGGGCATTATCATTTCTACAATCTTTTAGTGGAGTTTTCTTTCTGTTTTCAGGATTCGTGAAAGCGATCGATCCTTTGGGTACTTCGTACAAAATGGTGGATTACTTTCATGCCTTCTCCAAGCATCTGGCCGGGACGCCTTTCGAATTTTTAGATGGGTTGTGGAATGCCCTGGCTCATAGTGGCAATACCGTAGCCATCATCACCATTGTACTCGAAATGGTGGTGGGACTCATGCTCCTCATCGGCTCCAGAAAACGATTGGTTTCATGGATTTTTCTATTGTTGGTGGTTTTTTTCACCCTGTTGACAGGCTTTACGTACCTGACCGGTTACGTGCCCAGTGATGCTACCTTTTTTGAATTTTCAAAATGGGGACCGTGGGTAGAAGGTCAGATGGAGGTTTCAGATTGTGGTTGTTTTGGTGATTTCCTCAAACTGGATCCCTTAACGTCCTTTATCAAAGATCTTTTTTTGCTGATCCCGGCCATCGTATTTGTGCTGTTGTATAGAAAAATGTACGAATGGTGGACGCCCAGGATTCGGGGCATTATCACCCTCGCGTTTACCTTAATCATGACCCTTTTTGCCGTTTACAGCAGTTCGATGAATCTTCCTTTGTTTGATTTTAGGCCGTTTAAGGAAAATGTGGACGTGAGGAGCACCAAAGAGAAGGAAGAACTGGCCATGAGTGAGATCGAAGTTCTGGGGTATGCACTGAGAAATATCCTCACCGGAGAAACGAGGGAAGTTTCGATGGAAGAGTTTCTCAGAGACTTTAAATTGTATCCGAAAACCGAATGGGAATACACGCAGATTAAGACAGAGCCTACACTGGAACCGACCAAAATATCGGATTTTGTGATTACAGGCGTGGACAATTCTGATCTGGCTGAGCAGATGCTTCAGGATCCGGAATTCAACCTCTGGGTTATTTCTCCGGTGAACACCCCTGTGAGCAATGAAACGCTGACCGAAACCGTAGTGCGGACCGATACAGTGGAAATGGAAACCGATACGGGAATGAGTACGATCATAAGCCAGGTGCCCACAGAGCACCAATACACAGAATACTACTGGAGCCCTGGTATTTTGGAAAAATACAGGGACAAAGTGATTCCGGCTCACACCGCAATGGCCGAAAATGGATTTAAAACCTACGTGGCTATTGGAGGCGCAGGGCAGGAAGCTGTGATCGATTTCAATGAAGAGCTGGGAGGACTCCTACGCATTGGAACAGCCGACGAAGTACTGCTCAAAACCATAATCCGATCCAACCCCGGGTTTTTATTGGTACGGGATGGAGTCATCCTCAAAAAGTGGCACTACAATACATTTACGATTGATGAACTCATACAAGTTATAAAAACCCTACAATAGATGCTCAGCAGGAGAAATGTGCGGATCAAGGTCATGCAATCTACTTACAATTGGTTTCAGGACAAGGAAATGAGTGAGGCTGCAGTAGTGCGCAGTTACAAAAGACACGTCGCCACTTCCTATGAATTGCTGATCTTTAATACTCACAATATCATACAGATCAGCAGAATGTCCATTGACGATAAAAACTGGCGAAAAGAAAAACACCTGCCTACTGAGTTTGACCGCAAGTTTCGTCCAATGTTGTACGAAAACCCAGTGATCGAAGCCCTCGAAGCCAGCGAAACCTACCGCAAATTCAATAAAGATATTTTCAATCAATATATGGATCCGTCCCAGATCCGGAAGCTGTACCTGGAATTTGGGAAAACACCGGAGTACCTGGCATACCTGGACATTGCTGAACCTGAAATCGCCGATCACGTCAGTATTTTGGTGGATCTGTGGAAGTTTTTGTACAACAATCATCTGTATATCGAACTGGTGTATGATGCATACCCCAATTGGATCGATGATGATTCCCTGGTCAAGGGTTTTCTCAAAAGGCTGATCAGAGGAATTTCGGAAGATGAGGCTCTATTGAAGCAATACAAACCAGATCATGAAACGGTCACTGAATTCGGACAGACGTTGCTCGAAGATGTAATGGCCCATTTTCAGGACTATGATGATCAACTAAAGCCGTACCTTCAAAACTGGGAGATCGACCGGATCGCAACGGTGGACAGGATATTGATCAAAATGGCTCTATCCGAGTTTACAAAATTTCCGTCGATACCCACCAAGGTGACGCTCAATGAATACGTGGACATAGCTAAAATGTACAGCACGGAAAAGAGCAAAGATTTTTTGAACGGGATACTCGATGCTCTGCTCAAGGATTTACAGGCTTCCGATTCTGTCAAAAAATCGGGACGAGGATTGATACAATAAAAGTTTTAAATCGTGGTATTAATATTGGATTTTGGTTCTCAGGTGACCCAGTTGATAGCGAGGCGGGTGCGTGAGCTCAATCTCTATTGTGAGATCAAGCCATACAACCATTTTGAATTGACAGAGGACGTGGAAGCGGTCATCCTGTCGGGTAGTCCGTATTCGGTTTTGGATCCTGAAGCGCTACAGGTAGATCTCGATAAGTTGCTTGATCACGGTCCGGTGATAGGAATCTGTTATGGTGCCCAGTACCTCGCGCACAAAAAGGGCGGTCAGGTCAAACGGTCTGCCACACGGGAGTATGGAAAGGCCCATCTGACGAAATTTTCAAAAAGTGACGATGTCATTTTGGAAGGGGTCACCGATCAATCGGCTATCTGGATGTCGCATGGGGACACGATATTTGAGTTACCGGATACTTTTCAGCCAATCGCCGGCACTGCAGATGCAGAAATAGCCATTTTCAAAGGCAATCCGGACGTTTACCCTCACCCGGTATACGGGTTCCAATTTCATCCTGAAGTGACGCATAGCGAACAAGGTCTTCGCTTTCTCGAGAATTTTTTAATCCGCATCGTTGGTCTGACCCCTGACTGGACGCCGTCCCGTTTTGTAGAGGAAGCAGTAGATATTATCCGGGCAGAAGTAGGCAGGGACCAGGTGGTTCTGGGTTTGAGCGGTGGGGTGGATTCCACGGTAGCTGCTGGTTTGCTTCACCAGGCGATTGGGCAAAATCTGATATGCATTTTTGTCGACAACGGGCTGTTGCGAAAAAACGAATTTGAAGATGTACTAGATAGTTACAAAGAAATGGGGCTCCACATTATTGGGGTTCGGGCGGGTGAAGATTTTTATAAAGCTTTGGAGGGACTGACCGAACCTGAGTCCAAGCGAAAAGCCATCGGACGGGTATTTATCAACGTCTTTGAACGAGAGGCCAAAAAGTTTCCGGATGCCAAATGGTTGGCTCAGGGAACGATTTACCCCGATGTGATCGAATCACTTTCTGTCCATGGTCCTTCCGCGACCATCAAATCGCACCACAACGTCGGAGGATTACCCGAAAAGTTGCATTTGAAAATTATCGAGCCTCTTCGGGCGTTGTTTAAAGATGAAGTGAGGAAAGTAGGAGCAGAACTGAATATTCCAAAATCGATATTGGGTCGGCATCCGTTTCCCGGACCGGGTTTGGGAATCAGAATCCTGGGAGAGGTGACAGCGGAAAAGGTTAAAATACTACAAGAGGCAGATTATATTTATATTAGTCACCTGCGGAAAGCTGGTTGGTATGACCAGATCTGGCAGGCGGGGACGATTCTCCTCCCCGTGAGATCGGTGGGGGTAATGGGGGATGAGCGGACGTATGAAGCCACGGTTGCTCTGCGAGCGGTCAATAGCCTGGACGGTATGACCGCCAACTGGACTCATATTCCGTACGATTTGTTGGGAGTTGTTTCCAGCGATATTATTAATAAAGTAAAAGGGATCAATCGAGTAGTATATGATATCAGTACCAAACCACCGGCAACGATCGAATGGGAATAGATCCCGAATTCCGGCCATTTTATTGGTCATCATCCTGGCCGGTTCCCTGCAAGGCTGTGCGTTTTTAGAAGATCTGTTTCAAGGGCAAAAAAAGAAGCCACGGACCGAAAAGCCGGATGAAAAAACGGAAGTTGAAATCCGGGAAATAGAATGGGAGGATGTCACCGACGAAGAGGAGGTGATCAGGAACTACCCGGACAAAACCGAAGACAGGGAAGATATTTTTGATGTGCTCTGTTTGTTGCCTTTTAACGGTGCCAACAAGGACAAAGGTCGGTCTCTGTACGCCGGGATTAAGATGGCCGCCAATGACATTGATACCCGGATCAATCTCCGAATTACTACCCTGGATATTTCACGTTTGGTGGGAGAACCTGAAACCTTGAGAAAATTACTGTCTATCCCGCAGTTTGACGTCATTCTGACGCCATACGCCACCGACAACGTGAATAAGGTGATTGATTTGGTTCAGGGGAGCGGATCATTGGTGGTTTCCCCATGGAATACGAGTCCTTCGATCAAACGATTTGATCATTATCTCCAGCTTAATCCCGGTCTTGAATCGCATTTCAGTGGGATGGTGGACTGGACGGCCCGGGAGTTTGGTGAACCACAAACTTTGATCGTGTCCAATAAAAAGGATATGAGTTCTGTGAAAACGCTTCAGAAAGATAATCCGCAACTGGAGAGCTATTATACTGCCCTCAATCCCACCGAAGATATTCCCAAACTGGAGGAGCTGATCGCCAGTAAAAATGTGGAAGCGATAATTATACCGAGCTGGAGATCCTCCGATGAAGCGTATTTTTTATCCCTCCTTTCTGCGATCAATGCGGCCAGAGGATTTCGGACCATTTCTGTGGTGGTCCTGTCTTCCTGGATGGACAACAACGACATCAATTTCGATCAATACCGCGGATTGAATCTACATTTTACCAATTCCAGATTCAAGAATACCGAGAGCCGGGTGGTGCAGCGACTGGAGGATCAATATATCAGGGAATATAACTATTTTCCGGATGATGAAGTGTTTTACGGACATGATGTATACCGGATGATCGTCGAATGGCTCACTACGTACGACCGTCGGATCCGGAATGAGATCATCAACTACGAATGCCCGGATTGTTTTTTCCGGTACGATTTTGTAGATGAGGTAACGGACGATGGAAAGTCTTACATTCTCAATGATCACGTCGATATCATATCTCTCCGGAATTTCCAGTACAACAGAGTAAATTGATGACTCCGATCTCCAATGATAGAAATCAGCGTTTTATACAACTCGCCAACCGAAGACAACCAGATTGGACGGTGATCCTGGAAAATGTATCGGACTGGCACAACATTGGGGCGATTATGCGCTCCTGCGACGCTGTGGGCATTGGTGATATTTACGTGTTGTATTCTGATCTGGAATTTCGTCCCGGTAAGATAGGACTTGGAAAGCGGACCACCGCCGGCACCAGAAAGTGGGTTCAGGTCCATTATTACGAGAATCTGGATGCCTGCTTTAGTGCCGTCCGAAAACGATACGGGATCATCTACTCGACCTATCTTCAAACTGGCTCGGATAATCCATCCCTGTACGAGCTTGATTTTGTGCAACCAGGCGCGTATCTTTTTGGAAACGAACACCAGGGAGTCAGCCCTGAAGCTGCGTCAAAATCCGACGGAAATTTCATCATTCCCCAACAAGGCATGGTGGGAAGTCTCAATATCTCCGTCGCCTGTGCAGTGACCTTGTTTGAAGGCATGCGTCAACGCCTGCTGGCCGGGAAGTACCCGGATTCTCAGGAACTTCTGCCGCAGGCTGAAATCTATTATGAGAAATACCTGGACCTACAGCGAAAAAGACTGGAGAGATTGCCCATCGTGGAGGAAGAATGAATTGATTTATGATTTTAGATTTCGGGTCTACGATTCGGATATGCTTACTATTTCAAATGCTTTCATGAGAAATTTCCGGTCATGCCACATAAGCATATTGCCCATTTAAGAAAAAACTATGTTCCCTATGCTTCTACTGTGGTTCAAAGGAAAATTTATTTCTGGCCGGGAACTGAACTTGATTTCATCATTTCAATGATTTATCGAACGAAAATGGATGATAACACGTTGCACATAAACAAATCAGACGATCCATGGAAGTCGTTACCACCATCCATCCTCCGCGTACCATCCGGGAAGTGTATGATAGACTGCCCGAAGGCACATTGGCGCAGCTTATTGAAAATCAATTGGTCATGTCACCGGCTCCGACCTACAACCATCAGGATATTTTGTTGGCCCTCGGTGCTCAACTCCGGCAATATGTATTGGATACGTCCATTGGTGTCATTATTATATCTCCCTTTGATGTTCATTTGTCTCCTGGTAATGTATATCAACCTGATATAATTTTTGTCCGTAGAGAAAATTTTAACAATTTATCCAATGATGCCATGTACGGGGCACCGGATCTGGTCATCGAATTGCTTTCACCATCTACATCCAGGTATGATCAGAATCAAAAGAAAGCGGTTTACGAAAAAAGCGGAGTATCAGAATACTGGATAGTGGATCCCGATAACAAGGAAGCCCTGGGCTATATCCTCAAGGAAGGTTGTTATGAATCTCCCATCACGACTACCGGAAAGATAAATTCGGAAATACTGGGAGAAGAGTTTAAATTTTGAACCTCCTTTGAGTACGATGGAAATTTTAAAGTTTCTCGCTATACCGTCAGCCCGAAGCTGGATCCTACTAATGGTGGTAGATAAACTTCGTACATTCCAGGGGAAGCTACTATCCTGGGAGGGGGAAGCTCCTGGAGTTGAGGAAGCTCCTTGGGTTGAGGAAGCTCCTGCTTTCTCCGGGAAAACAAGTTTCATCCAATGTACCTCTGAAGTTAACGGAAGTGGTTTAAAATCGAAATTCGTAATTCCCGTCTACATCTCAGCTTTTACTTTATCGATAAATTCCAGACTGACGTCCAGTACTTCGCATATGAAAGAATCAGGAAGTCCTTTCAAGATCATATTCTTGGCGATCTGAACTTTATTTTGAAGCGTTCCTTTCTCGATCCCTTTCTCGATCCCTTTTTCTTCTGCCTGTTGAATGATCATTTCTTCGACACCCATAGTCTCATAGTTTGATGTTAATTCTTTAACCCGATTCTCAAATAAAAAGTTCATTTTTTCGGTACTCGATCTCGTATAAAACCGGACGAAATTGAGTAAAGACCGGATAGTGGATTTGGGAAATCCCTTTTGCAATAATTTCCGTACGAGAGCCGTCTTAAGTTCCAATCCCCCGATATCGTCCATTTTATTCATTTTCAATGCCGTCAGAGTAGTCAAAATAACCGAAGCAAAAGGATTGTCGCTTTGTTCCAGTTCCGATTGTGATTGTTCGATCACCTTATAGGTACGATACTGGTATAGTAGATTTGAATCCACGACAGAATACTTGAATTCCGATGGATTGTACCTGGGATCCGGATCGGTGAGTATCACCAGGGTAGTTACAGGCATTTTGTAACGGTCAAGTATCCGGTAAAAATAATGAAACATCCTGGACGGTAAATTTTGATCGCTGTAACCTTGAACCTCTATATGTATGAGTATCCACCGTTCCTGTCCGGTTGTGTCAAAAAGTTTGATCAATTTATCTACCCGACGAATCTTATGTTCAGAATCGATCAATGGAAATAATTCCTCCAACTCCTTGTCAAGAAAATCATATCCCTTTTCCAGGTTAAAGATCTGATCCGGATAAAAGAAGGTCAGAAAATCCAAAAGGAGATCTTCGATAATACCTTTCCAAAGGGAATCATTGGTGATCATGATCCAGTAAATATAGATAATTTGCAGATATTATCAGAGATTTATTTTAGCGTACTTAATTTAGCTTAGTTAATATAAAGTCGGTTTGGCACTGAAGCAGATCTGTGTATTTACGAATATTTGAGACAATTCCTGAAGACTGGACAAATTGAGATTGACCATTCCTAATAGGCAGTGAGCCCTAATCCCCCATCCCAGTTTAACTTCTCAGCGGAATTTCTTTCCCTGTGAGGGGGTAAGCTCCTGCTTCACTTTGGGAAAACAAGCTTTATCCAATACTCTGAAGTTAACGGAAGTAATTAAAAATCGTCACTTGTAAATCGTCACTTCTTATTGATCTGAAGGCGTAAGCCGCTCTCTCTGCGCTCCTGCTCTGCTGCAAGCTTCTTCCGCCAGGCCCAATCGTAAATCGTCACTCGTAATTCGTAAATATTCCAGGCTTTACAATCCCCTTCTCACCAGGCTTGCTCCGGCTTGCGAATCCCGAGGACAACAGGCTTGTTCTCCCAATCTGTTCTCCCAAACCCTCAAACGACCACAGGTACCAAACACCAAACAGCGAAGTCATCAAACCTCAAACGGCGAAGCCATCCTAATACGGTTTTCCGGTTCCCTGCAGCAGCCAGGTTTTGGACCACGCGCTATTATTGCTCGCATCGCTTCCTTTATATTGGGTCGGTTCGAGTCGATCGATGGCTGCTTCTGCATTGGCGGTATTGGATGCGATTTCGCTGTCAAAATGGTAGTAAAATCGCAGTGGCAATGCCTGTCTCTTGGCAGATTCGCCCGTTTGGAGATCAGGAATTCCGGTTCGGCGATAGTCAAACCAGGATTCCGCGGCTGCTGTCCAGCTTGCGATCCACTTTTGGGTGATGATGCTTTCCAATCCTTCGTAAGGAGCCCGGTCTACGTATCCGCTAAACTGGTTCCCCACTCCCCAGGAATTGAATGATTCCTGGATACCCGCAGCGTAATGTTCCTCCGGGTTCTCGACTCCCCAGCCATATAAGGCAGCTTCAGAAAGGATAAAATGTACCTCAGCGGCAGTCATCAGTCGCATGGCCAGTAAAGGCCCTGAACTTTCTCTGTACATGTCAGCGAGTTGAGAAGCGTGAGGATTGAACACTCCCTGATCCAGGTTTGGATTTAGATTGTATTGAGGAGCAGCAAAAACGGATGGCGGAATTCCCACATATTCGGGGTCGAAATCGACCGTCAGATTCCAGGCCTGCATATAGTCACTGACGATATCCTGGGATACACGACGCACTCCATTCACTATTTCATCCACTCCACTGCCTGAAACCAGTTCCAGTGGAGTAGTAATTTTGTTGGCCCATACCCCCAATCTCGGATCTCCGAATTCCTGCATCACTTCCACCAGGGTGGAACACATTTTCAAACGCATATAATTTCCACTGGGATCGGGATTAAACTCCATCGTAGTAGGCCAGGAATCTTCCGGAGAAGTACCCACGTACTGAACCTTGGCATCGTCAGCAGTACTTAGAATCAGAGGATATTTGTTGGGATCGGACGCTATCTTACGGATCCCGGCTTCAGCCACCTGGGGCATTTTGGCTGACAATCTCATGTAATATCTGAGAGCCAGGGAATTAGCCAGTTTGCGCCACCTGGTCACATTTCCTCCGTATAAAATGTCCTGCGTGATATCAATATTTTCAAAAGGAGTGGACTGATCTGACAACAATTGATTGGCCTGTTCCAGATCAGCCAGTATGCCTGAATAAATATCCTCCTGCGGATCAAAAACGGGTTTGAAGTTTTCCGGACCTTCCTCCGCTTTCAAAGCACTATTATAAGGGGCAGAACCCCATAAGTCTGTGATCAATCCAAAAGTATACGACTTCATTATCAGGGCTACTCCCTGATGAAACCTGTAATCGTTTTCTACCGCTTTTTGATACATTTCATCCGTATTGCGAAGAATTCCGTAGTACCCCGACCAGCTTTTGTTGCTGTTGTCCCAGTCGTAATCATTGTGCCCGCTCGACCAGCCATCTTTTTGGGTATGTTGCATGACCCCGGCGATATCTCCGTATCCCAGATCGACCACCGTCTTACCCACCCCGGTTACGATGGAGGGTAAAAGTAGGTTGAGATCGGCGGTTTCAGGATCCACTCCATTGGGGTTGATATTGAGTTCATCCAAATCTTCGCATGAGATGGCTGTCATCAGAAGGCCAGCCATCAGAATTATCCACTTTATATTTACTATTTTCACAGCTGTATCATTTTATTCTTTAAAAAGTTAATCCGAGTCTGATTCCCACGGGGACGACCCAGGGTTCTACGTTGTATCTTTCAACTCCTTGTAAAAACCGACCACTGGATTCGGCCTGATAAGCCCTCTCCGGATCCACACCCAGATCTGCATCTTTGGCCCATAGCATGATATTCCGGCTGAACAGGGAAATGTTGAGATCACTCAGCCCCCATTTCTGTGTTAGATTATAAGGGAATTGGTAGTTCAGGGAGATTTCACGCAATTTGATATAATCCGCGTCAAACATATTCGCCTGGCCGATATCCCAGGGGTAACTGACAACATAAGGTATGAAATTGGTTCCCTCATTACCCAGATTTTCTCTTTCCAGGATAAATTTTCCATTTTCATCATAATGACCGATCACCCCAGGAGCAAATGTCCCATCATAGACGGTAAAGCCGCTAAAACTCTCCGGGAATCCCCCATACTCCGGAGTAGGCCCCCCTATCGGGCGGGGCTCTTCAGCCAGCAAAAATTTGTCTTCGTTGGCCACTACCCAATCTCGTAAGGCCTGTCCGGGTTTTCCACCGTGTTCACCAGGATGATTCAACTCATCCAGCCAGGTTTGAGTGTGAACCGATTCTGAAAGGTATCGCATGGTTTGTGAGACAAACTGTCCGCCCTTGCGCCAGTCGAATGTCATGTTCAGCGAAAAGTTTTTATAACTCAGCGCCGTTTGCAATCCCAGGATAAAATCCGGATTGTAATTGCCCACCTTGCTGTATTCTTCTTCGCCCATCCATTCGGTATCCAATCCGCTGCCCAGAATAGGATAACCGAAGTATTCCGAATTGGGATCCTCGACTCGCTGGATTTTTCGGGAATACAGGTTGCCTACGCGGCCATCGTGACCGGCAGCGTCATTTTTGACATATCCTATATTTTTCACCCTGGCCTGATCCCAAAATTCGATAAAGTCAATTTCGTCCGCCAGTTCGATGATCGTGGTTTCATTTTTTGTAAAATTGAAATTTAGATCCCATTCCCAGTCGCTGGTAGCCACTGGTGTCAGCCCCAGTAAAACCTCGTATCCGTTGCTCTGCAGCAATCCGCTGTTGATCTGGATGCCACTGAATCCGGTGGATGCAGCCAGTGGAACTCCGAGAATTTGATTGCGATTGTCCATGGTGTAATACGTACCTTCAAAGCGCAATCGGTCTGAAAACAAAATGAGATCCGCGCCAAACTCCAGAGAGGTAGATTCTTCAGGTAACAGGTTGGGACTCAACAAGCCGCTAGGCTTGGTCAATTGTATGGCATTGCCCCACTGACCTGCGTTGGCATAGGTGGCAATTAGTCTATACGGATCCGTGTCCAACCCTACCTGAGCCCATCCTCCGCGAAGCTTGAACATATCCACGCTTTGCCCCATATTGATGATCTGGTCCACGAGCACGCTCATGGATACGGAGGGATAGAAGTATGAACGGTTTTCCACCGGCAAGGTACTGGACCAGTCGTTTCTGGCGGTGAGGTCCAGGTAAATCATGTTGTTGAATCCCAGCGTGGCCATTCCGTAGACGCTATTGATAGCCCGTTCGCTCCTGTAGTTGGAATAATTGAGAGATCCGGACCGAATGTTGTTGATGGTGAACACGTTGGGAACGACCAGCCCTGATCCATTTTTGGAGGACACGTTGGTACTGGCGTTTTTGGCGTACAACAGGTTTCCACCTGCAGAGGTTGATAAGGTGAATAAATTCCAGTCTCTGGCGTAAGTCAATAAGGCATTTATATTTCTTTCCAGGCCATTGCTCGTCAGGATGCCGTATGCCCCGTTGTTGGATTCCTGTGTATAGCCAGGTGATAATTTTGATTCCCTGGTATCATCCGATTTATTCAGCGAAAACTGGCTCGTCAGATCCAGATGAGGTGTGATATTCCAGGTGGCAGATACATTCCCGAAGATCCGGTACCGATCCAGGCTATTGTTGACGCCATAGGCCAGAAAATAGGGATTTTCGTGGTTTCCGGATACCCGTTTGATATTATTCCCTGAACCATAATCGGCCATCTGCCTGATGTCGATATTGGTGGGATGGCTATATGCCCACTGCAGGGGGTTGGCACCGCGGTTTGAAGACGGCCGGTTGTCAGCGAATGTATTGGAGAAATTGATATTGGTGCTGACGGTTAACTTATCTTTGAAATTGGAGGACGCTGCCAGAGATAAATTATTCCGGTTGAGATCAGAATTAGGAACAAGGCCCCGGTGCGTCATATTGGTGAACCCCAGTCTGTAATTGAGGTATCGATTGCTGTTGGATATGGATGCACCATTGGTGGTGGTGAGGGCGTAGTCGTTCAGAAAGTTGCGGATGTTGTCGGGATAAGATCGCACTTCACTGGGGACTTGTACACCATTCGCATCCAGGGGGGAATCCCACTGGATAGCCCAGTATCCTTTGTCATTTTCAGGACCTGAACCCGTTCCATCACCAGCGCTGATCGGAGGAAGGATACCACCCCCTACGTTTTCCGGCCGGAAGGAAAAGAAACCGCTTGAAAATTGGTTTTGTGTATTGACAAATCGGGACGGTAAATCAAAAACCGTATTGGTCGTTACGGAAACTCTCATGGGTTGTCCTTCAGCAGCTTTTTTAGTCGTAATCAATACGACCCCGTTTCCTGCCCGCGTACCGTAAAGGGCTGCTGCGCTGGGACCCTTGAGAACGGAAACGCTTTCAATATTGGCCGGATTCAAATCCGCGATGGCATTGCCGTAATCCACCCTGTTGTCGCTGCCAAATCCGCCGACATTGTTGATAGAGCTCGAAATCGGAATACCATCCACCACAAACAGGGGCTGGTTATCCGTGCTCAGGGAGGTAGCTCCACGAATGATCATATTGACCGATGACCCAGCACCCCCTGTGTTGCTTATCGAAACCCCGGCTACCTTTCCAGCCAGAGCGCTAAGTA
>CALEIL010000236.1 GCA_937876435.1 uncultured Bacteroidota bacterium | reverse complement strand
CACGTCAAAGGTCCGGTTGGGCACAATAATAGAAGAAGCGGTGGTAGGAGTAGAAGATTTTTCCGGACTAGTCACGATAGCTTCAGAGGTGTCCAATGGCACCAGGGTATCCACAGGAACCGTTGCGGTATCGGTGGGGATCACCTCTTTCACCTTGCTCAGGCTGTCTTCCTTCAATGCATTTTCTCTTTCCCTTTCCTCCAGGATAGAGGATCGGATGAAAGGCAATTCGTAAACCATTTCGAGGTCCACCCGGTCCTGCAGATTTTCGATTCTCGTCTTGGTAGAATCGATCGTTTCCCGGAGTTGCACCGTATTCATGGTCGATTCGTGATTTTTGAAATAATTCTCGTTGGTACTTTTCAACTGGAAGTCAGACAAATCAAATACCTTTTGGTACTCATCAAAATGAGTCACCATAAAAGGTTCATTAGCCGTCTGCCCCCGATTATACCTTTTCACTTCCTGATATTGACGGCCATTTTCCAATTTCATCACAAATGCCGTTTCATCCGGGGTAATCAACATCTGACCCTTCTCGGCGATAATGATGCTCGAACCACCTTTATAATTGGTGCTGTAGTCGTAGAGGATTACATCTGCGATATGGGATCCATCGCTGTCCTTTTCTCCAACCCGGATTCCGTACCCTTCAAAATCGTTGTTGAAAATTCCCTCCTTGATATTGAGCGTCGGTTTTTTGGTGGACATATCAAACAACCGGCTCCTGGCCTTTACATTGGCCACTGGAATGATGTAATCGGAAGAAACAAAGGAAAAAATGGCCACCAACACCGAAAACACGAGCGTGGGATACAACATACGCTGATAAGAAATCCCGGCTGATTTGATCGAAGCCAGTTCGTATCTCTCCCCCAGCGCCCCGTACACCATCACGCTGGCAATCAGAACACTGATGGGCAGTGCCAGCGGTATAAAAGTCAAGGTCAGATAGAAGATAAACTCCATAATCACAAAAATCCCAACGCCCTTTCCAGCGATGTCGTCGATGTACAAAAACATGAATTGCATCATCAGGACGAAGGCCGAAATGAGGAACGATACGATGAAAACTGGTAGGATTTCAAATAATATGAGCCTATCTAATTTTTTCAATGAATGTTTATCTTACTTTTGTAACAAAAATAACAGATAATTCGTCAAATCAATGCAATGAACTACCATCAAGTTTTTAACGACGATGTGTTCCCGCTTCGCGACAAGTTGTACCGTTTTTCTCTCAGTATTGTCCGTAAGAACGATATAGCGGAAGATGTGGTTCAGGAAATACTAATAAAAGTTTGGGAGAAACGAGAGGAATGGAAAGATTGGCGAAATATGAATGCCATGATATATACGATGACAAAGAACTTGTCGCTGGACAAGTTGAAAAATAAAAATAATCAATTGTACACCATTCCGGACGGTTACGATACCGCATCGGATGGGGCGGGTCCGGTTCAAAGGGTCATAAGCCAGGATGTGGAACGCATTATTCACAAAGCGATCGGCACCCTCAACGAAATACAACGGATGGTGATTCAATTGAGGGACATAGAGGGATATACCTACCAGGAAATAGCAGATATGACCGATCTGACCATGGCACAGGTCAAAGTGAATTTGCATCGGGGAAGACTTGAATTGCGGGACATACTCCAAAATCAATTGTGACATGAAAAATGATAATTTAGACAATCTGGTCCAAAAGTACATGGAGGCCGAGTCGGGCCTGGAGGAAGAGAGCCAACTCAAAACTGCCCTGACCGGGGACGATGTTCCGGAGCAGTATTCCGATCTGCAGGCTTTGTTCGGTTACTTTGAACTGCAAAAATCACACACCGTTATACCGGAATTTAAAAATCCGACGCAGGAAATAAAGCCTGCATCTGGCAAGATAATCAATCTCCGATGGATAGCTGCAGCAGCTTCTATAGCCATCCTGGTAGTTGCCGTTTACATGTTTACACAGAAACCCGACCCACATAATCTGGATACTTTCAGTGATCCCGCCATGGCTGCGGAATCAGCTTTGGAAGCATTGCAGCTTTTGTCTGGTGAACTCAACAGAGGACAGGATATCGCCCGGGAACAAATGAAAGAATTTGACAATTTTAATAAATATCTCAACGTATATTAAACCATAGAAATCATTTCATATGAAGACCTTCATGATCAGTTTGTTCACATTATTATTTACGATAACCGGTGCATATGCCCAGTCCGGCAGTCTGGACACATACTTTCAGAAATATCAGGAAGACGAAAGTTTTATAGTCGTCAATATAAGTTCGCAAATGTTTGCCGCTATTTCGGGACTGGAAACCGATGCCATAGATCCTGAAGCCAAAGAAATACTCGATAATATAACCGGGATGAAATTACTGACCAAACAATCAGACGGCAATGCCTATTTTGACGAAGCCCTGAAGCTAATCACGAGTAAAGGGCTGAGTGAATTAATGACGATCAAAGAAAAAGGTCAAAACGTCAGGATCTACGGCAAAAGCGATGGTTCCCAATATCTAAAAGAGGTGGTCATGCTGAGAGGTGAAAAGGACAACTTCATACTCATGCAGGTCCAGGGCAAATTATCTATCCAGCAACTCAGCAAAATCAGCAAAATCCTGAACAATTAATTCCATTGGTTAAATACCGGGTGTTTAATTTTTTTCATTCCCTGAATTATCAGATATTTATCATTCCTGATCAGGAATTGATTTTTAACGTCACCCAAGATTTACAAACCAATGGAATATCAGTTTCTCGAAACCCGGATCGAAAATAATGTTTTGATAGTGACCCTGGCCAGGGAAGATCAGCTCAATGCTCTCAATAGGAAAATGATTGGCGAAATCAGGCAACTATTTGAAGCTTTGGATAAGGACCTCTCCGGGATTCGGGGTGTAGTAATGACCGGTAAAGGGAACAGGGCCTTTGCTGCGGGCGCTGATATCAAGGAATTGACCATCCTCAATGTGGATGAAGCCTACATGATCTCTCAGGACGGTCATACCACTTTTGATCTCATTGAAAACTTTCGCATACCAGTCATAGCTGCCATCAATGGTTATGCATTGGGCGGAGGATTTGAAGTGGCATTGGCCTGCCACATCCGGGTAGCAAACTCCTCGGCTCGCATAGGCCTTCCGGAATCCACCCTCGGGCTTATACCTGGATATGGAGGCACCCAGAGATTAACCCGGATAGTAGGTCGTGCCAGAGCGATCGAACTGATATGTTCCGGGGAAATGGTCCAAGCCAATGAAGCTGCTGAGCTGAATATCGTAAGTCATGTCACCGAACCGGGAAAAGAAGTGGAGAAAGCGGTGGAAATTATTGAAAAAATGACCAGATTCGCTCCTGAATCAGTCGGGAAAGTTCTGGAAGCTACTTTGCTCCACCAAACACAACCAGAGGACGGATTCCGGTATGAGCGAAAAGCTTTTGCCGAATTACTTCAGACAGAAAACGCAAAGGAAGGCATGTTGGCATTCATGGAAAAACGAAAACCGGAATTTCAGCGTGACTGATACGGGGAATTTACTATTGACGATATTTGTCCCCCGAATAGAATTCAGAAACGAATCCCATTTGATTTCGATATTTTAAAAAATTACTTTCCCAGGCTAATAAAAAGAGTCCTCATTACGTTAAAAGCAAAAAATTGTTCATGACCCGAAGAAAAATCAACTCTTTCCTGACCTTGATCGTCATAGTCCTGGCCTTCGTATTTGTAACCGGATGCAACAGGGGCTATGGTTGTCCCGCAGAATTGAAAATTTTTGAATTCCTGGCCAGTTTATTCTGATCTCTCCCCGATAGAAGATTATTTTACATTCCTATATTTGGTCCAACCTAATGGACCATATTCCCTGATCCCCGATCCCCAATTGGTACTTAGATCTTAGAAGGTAGAACTTTGTGGGTGTGAGTGTTAGTGATTCCGATCCCTGATCTCCGCCACCTGATCCCCGCTCCCTGATCCCCCTCCCTGATCCCTGGTCCCTAATCCCTAACCACTATTCCCCGATTTTTGTATCTTACGGCCTTTATTAAAAATTCCAAAACGGAACTTTTCCAAACATCTTTCGCAAAAGACAATATTTCTTATGAGAAAATTAGCCTTACACTGGCAGATTTTATTGGGGATGGTTATCGGTGTGTTGGCCGGATACATCGCAGTCCTCCTCAACGGAGACCAGTTCATCCAGGACTGGATTGACCCATTTGGGGTGATATTCATCAACCTGCTCAAATTAA
Source organism: uncultured Bacteroidota bacterium (assembly GCA_937876435.1). GTDB lineage: Bacteria > Bacteroidota > Bacteroidia > Chitinophagales > Saprospiraceae > Membranihabitans. Next base: position 2,626 of record CALEIL010000236.1, on the reverse strand, counting down.
TTGCGGTTCCTCTGATCATATTCTCACTCCTCAATGGGATCGCAGACCTGAAAGACATATCTAAACTTTCCACGATGGGAACGAGGACCATCGGGATATACATTGCCACAACAATCGTAGCGATTACGGTAGGCCTGCTTTTGGTCAATATTATCCAACCGGGACATTCAATCGGCGAAGAGACCAGAGATGATTTGTTAGAAAATTATGCGGGAGATGCCAATGCCAGGATTCAGGAAGCCATGACCCAAAAGGAACGAGGACCATTGCAACCATTGATAGATCTCGTACCGGATAATATTTTCGCTTCAGCGACCGACAATGGAAATATGCTGCAAGTTATCGTGGTGGTTATACTGTTTGGGATTGCCCTGATATTGATCGATCCGAAAAAGGCAGAACCAGTCACCAAAGTGATTTCGGGAGCCAATGAGGCCATTCTCAAGATTATTGACATCATCATGCTAGCTGCGCCTTATGGCGTATTTGCGTTGATGGCATCCCTCGTGGTGGAGGCTCCCAGCCTGGATCTTTTCAAAGCCCTGCTCTGGTATGGATTCACCGTTCTGCTGGGACTTTCTATCCTGGTTCTGATATTTTATCCTTTGTTAGCAAAAGTGTTCACAGGCTATAGTTATCGAAAACTTTTCAAAGGGATTTCTCCTGCGCAACTATTAGCCTTTTCTACTAGCTCAAGTGCTGCTACGCTGCCTCTGACCCTGGAACGAGTCACGGAGCATATCGGTGTAGATGAGGAAGTAGCGAGCTTTGTGTTGCCTATAGGAGCCACGATCAATATGGATGGAACCAGTCTTTACCAGGGCGTGGCTGCTGTATTTATAGCACAGGCCCTGAACATAGACCTGACATTTATGGATCAGATCACCATTGTTGCTACTGCAACTTTGGCGTCCATCGGAGCCGCCGCCGTGCCAGGAGCGGGGATGGTCATGCTCGTGATCGTCCTCAATGCCGTAGGAGTTCCCGAAGCGGGACTGGCCCTGATCTTTGCTGTAGACCGACCACTGGATATGTGCCGTACCATTGCCAATGTCACCGGAGATGCGGTGGTATCTATGGTCGTAGGAAAATCACTCGGCAAACTCCACAAACCTGTGAGAAAAGATCTGGATGATTTTTATAAAAAGCCAGTTGAGTCTTAGAGCCTAAAACAGATTTTTCTTCCGGAAGATGACCAGAAGAATCAGGGAAATAGATATCGAAATTATTACAATGATGGTAAATCCGTATGGGCTGTCATCAAATGGAAGTCCTTTGACGTTCATACCGTAAAACGAAGCGATCAAAGTAGGCAACATCAGAACGATGGTGATGATGGTCAGCCGGTTCACAAAAAGATTGAGGTTATTGGATATTATGGAGGCATACGCTTCCATGGTTCCGTTGAGGATGTTTGTGTGAATGTTGGCCATGTCGAGGGCCTGAGAATTGTCGATGATCACGTCCTCAAACAAATCAACCAGGTCTTCGTCGTTGCCCAGCCGAAGAAAGTCAGTCCGCTTCATTTTCATTTTCAACAGTTCATTGGAACTAAGAGAACTCACGAAATAGACCAGACTTTTTTCGATCCTCAAAAGTTGTTTGAGATCCGAACTCTGGCTACTATTGTACAGTTCGGACTCGATCAGATGCCGCTTTAGATTGAGTCTTTTCAGGCAGGCCAGAAATCGGAGCACGATTTGTTCAAAGATCCGCAATACCATCAGTTCTGGTTGATCAGGAGACCACGATTTGACCCTGGAATCCAGAAATTGCTGGATGACAGGATTTTCTTGTCCTGCGATGGTGATTATGTGGCTTTCGGTGAGGATTATGCCGATCGGTGCTGTCGTGTATACCGCCTCATTTTCCTGTTCTTTTTCGTTGAGTATAGGCGTATTGACCAGAATCAGGCGGGCGTTATCTTCCTTTTCATACCGGGATCTTTCGTCGATATCGAGGGCATCCGTCAAAAAGTCACCCGGCAATTCAAAAAATTCTGCAATTTCATTGAGTTCATCCGGTTCAAATGGAGGCTTGATGTTGATCCAACACCCGGGTTGAAGGTGGTCCTGTTCGATGACCTTCCCGTTTTCTTTCAAAAGATATTGAATCATGACTCGGAGGTTCCATTTGGATGAACTATTTAATTGACCTGCAATATTAAAACAACTCTGCGCCAATACAAAACATTGGAAAGAGAAAGATCGATCCGCCGTTGTATACATCCCCCTTCGTAGATGCAAAAATAAAGCCAACTATTGGATTGATGATTTCGGATTGATGATTTCGGATTGAAGCCGAGACTGATTCAAGTTTGATAGGCTGGGAAGTTGGAGCCCCAGCTCCGACAAAAATAAGTAATTCGTTATCTGCGGCCATTTGCAGAATTCCGGCGTGCGGCACGTGGATGGCGACCATTCTCAGGCAGGTGGGGAAGATCATTGCCAGCCTCCGCCCAGGTTCTGGCTATATACCGGCTATGGCTCCCAAAATATATAATCAAACCTTTCTAAACCAGCGCATTAGATATCCGTCGATCCTACCGAAGGTGCGTATGTACGGATCTCAAAATTTTGCAACGGACCCTATCCCCCGGTTGAAACCGGGGGCTACAACATAGATC
>CALEIL010000235.1 GCA_937876435.1 uncultured Bacteroidota bacterium | reverse complement strand
GATAATTGAGCAATTCATCGGGTTGTTCGTGTAAACTTCTACCAATTCCATGGCCGCCCAAATTCTTGATTACTCTATATCCTCTCTTTTTGGCTTCTGTTTCCATCAAATCGCCTATGTCTGCTATCTTTACTCCTCCTTTAATGTTGTAGATGGCTTTATGCAATATTTCCTTTGAAGCTTTTACCAGTTTTTCATGTTGATGAATGTCTTTACCGATCACAAATGAGCAGCCATTGTCTGCCCAATAACCATCCAGCTCAGCAGAAACATCAATATTGATCAGATCCCCTTCTTTCAAAATACGTTTTTCGGAAGGAATTCCATGGCAAAATTCGCGATCGACGCTGATGCATGTCCATCCCGGAAAATCATATGTTTCTTTGGGCGCTGACCTGGCACCAAAACCGGATAGAATTTCCGCTCCGTAATCATCCAATTGCCTGGTGGTCATACCGGGGGCAGCATACTTACACATTTCTTTCAATGCCAGCGCCACTATCTCGCTCACCTTTTTCATCCCCTGAAGTTCGGGCTCGTTTTGAATCGACATCGCAATACTTTTATGATCAAGGTTATAACACCTGACGGTGCGCCTTGTTTTTATCCAGGGCAATAATAATCAATTCCGTAAAAATCAATGCACCGCACACTAAACTTCCTATTTCAAATCCGAAATCAAAGAACTACCGGCTTCGTCCGGGTATTCAAATCCCAACAACTCCGACACTGTAGCAGCGACCTGGTTGGAATACCGCTGTCCCATTTCTTTGATCTCGCCTTTCGGGCTCACCCCGGACCCTAGAAAAGCCATCCAAACCTCGTCCGAATGGGGAGTTCCGGACTTTCCGTGATGTCGCCAGCCATCGCCTTCGATCCCCCTACCGTGATCTGTCGTGATGATGATCGTAGTCTGATCCCGGTAGTAAGGATCTTCCTGGACCGTCTCCCATATTTCCCGGATAAAACCATCGGTCCTTTGGGCGGAAATGAGGTATTCATCGTAATCGCCCCGGTGCGCAAAATCATCGGTTTCACCGTAGGAAATATAAAGCAGACGGGGTTTTTGGGTCTTTAAATGAGTTAAAGCGAGATGATGAGTGAACGCATCGAGCCTCACCGAACTCCACAATTTGGGAGTTTCGTTTTGCAGACGGTTAATTAATTTTTCCACTTCCGTATCTGGGTTTGGGACCTGTTCGTAACCCGAATTCACCGGAATACCGCTTCGCTCTTCGTTGATGATATAAGGAAATACATCCCAACTGGCAAAGGCTGCTACCTTTCCCCGGAAAGCAGGTTTTTGATGGATAAACTCCAGAACGGTCACGTTTGGGTTGTTGGATTTATCGTTGGAATCAATCCTGTCATCGTCGGCCTTACCGGTCAATATTTCGTTGTATCCCGGATAAGAAAACCACATTTGGTTGGTCAGATTGACCATGTTTTCTTCCTCCCGGTTGCCGTATATCTGCCCCTGTTTGGCAATGACGTTCCAAAAAAACGGAAGCAGGACATCGCGACGCTTATTGGCGTCTTCACGCCAGAACTCGTCCCATAACGCGGCCGTGTCCGATACATAATCGGGATGCACAATCAGGCTCCGATCAGCTCCGCTGAATAGTTCCTGCCAACGCAACCCATCCAGGGTGATCAAGACCACCTTGGGTTCATCCACTGCCGTGGTTACCTGAGCAGGAGCCGATATCATCATACCGACCATAATTATCACAAAATACAATTTGTATAATTTCATTGCGAGTAAATATTTAAAAGGCACTAATTTAATGAAATTTATTAGGGCAATAGAATACCTACCACTATTGACGGATAATTTTCGCCAATAGCATCATTTATTTAACTCTCACCACACCGGGTCACGCTGCACGACGTTCCCCCTCAGCTCCTCGTATGGATTGATGTCCTCGACTTAATTGGAATAACCCTGATTCTGGATCAGATAGCCTTCCACGTTGGAGGCCCCATCGATGGCTTCCTGCGGTATAGGGAATAGCCTGTGGTGCACATCGCTGTCCGTTTTTTCGGTCCACGTATCTTCATAATGGCCAAAACGGATCTGATCCGTCCGTCGAAAACCTTCCCAATACAGCTCGAATCCCCTTTCGCGATATATCGTTTCCAGGTCGATAGATTGCAGGGGAGCCGGAATCGGTTCGCGCGCTGTCCGGGAAGTCCGTACGGTATTGACATCAGCCAGGGCACCTGCAGCATCCCCGCTCCGCATCTTTGCCTCTGCGCGCATCAGGTATATTTCAGCCAGGCGCATCAGGACAAGGTCCACGCTGCTGTAGTTGTTCCCATTGGGAGAAGTATGACTAAACTGGTACTTGGACACCCGGAAACCTTTGGAGTGCCGACGTCCTTCGTTGGAAAAATCCACTTGCTCTTCATGGTTGACGTATCCCACATCTTTATCGGGGCCATTCCCTTTGGTTTGTTTGACGGGATAGATCCGATACCCCCCTTCGCATGTATAAAACGAGCCGTTCTCGTCTTTTCGGGGTCCCCAAATGACGCCCCGGATGATTCCCCGGTCAATTTCAAAATCTTCAGCTGCGATGCAATAATAGTGGTCTTGATCGTTCAACGGCGAAAGTCCCGTGAGGTCTTGCAATTCTTCAGGGATGTCCTGATTCCGTTGATAAAACCTGGGATCAGCATCGGCTGGATCCACATCCCCGTAGGCATCCACCCATGTCTGGTAAAAATCCGAAGTCACCGCGGGTCCATCTGTCCCGTCGGCGCTTGGAAATTCCGGTCTGGGAAACCAGGACCCGGCTACAGACCAATAAGCCCATCGACTGTGTTCCCGCTCCAGGACGCCTCGGGTGTCCAGGGCAAAAATCAGCTCCGGATTGTCGTGGTTGTCATCATTGAACAAATCAAAATATTCGGGGGAAATCGAAAATTGACCGGAATTGATAATTTTATCTGAATACTCCACCACCCGGGACATATCCTGCGCCGTAAAATCCGGATTGCCATAGGGATCCCGGTACACCGGCGCATTTAAGTACAGTCGGGCGAGAAATCCCCGGACCGCAGCCTGGGTGATCCGGCCCGGTCCCCTGTTGGTATTGATCCCATCTTCTACGGACAACAATTCGCTTTCAATGTAGTCTATCGCTTCCTGCCCCCTCAAAATTTGCGAAAGTTCATTGGAAGTTTCTTTCTTGAATACCAGTCCCCAGCTGTCCAACATCAGCATATTGAGGTAAGCCCGCAATGCGATCATTTCATACAGGGCCCCCTGAGCTTCGGAATTGCCTTCCGCGGCCATTGGTCTGAGTACTTCGATGGCCGTCAGGGTTCGGGAGATATTCCGCGCCACTTCGTTCCAGCCACTGCGGACCAGATCATTACCGGGGGTGATCTTGTGGGAATGCGCTTCCAGAAATTTTCCGCCGTCAAACCAGTCCACCCCACCCCGGTATGGCAATATGGCTTCATCCGCAGCGATCAATTGCAGACCATAGTAATTGGTATGCCGCCAGGTCCATATCGCCTGTCCATAGGCCGGGGCGATAGCACCGCTGATTACTTCGGCCTGACCACTTCCTTCCAGGGATTCATCCAACACGTCTTCTGCCAGATCCGTACATCCCCCAAAAAGGACTATCATCATTAATACACTCAATATATTCTTCATGCTTAGTAATTTTTATTTTAAAACGTCACGTTGAGACTAAAAACAAATGTTCTCGCCTTGGGATAATTGTAATAGTCGATCCCAAAGGTCTGAATACCATCAATCGACAAATTGGAGTTGATTTCGGGATCAAAACCGCTGTAATCTGTCAATACAAACAAATTCTGTCCCGTGACAGCCAGTCGGACATTTTTGATGACACCTGTCCGCGCCAGGGTCTCGGGTAGAAAATTATAACCCAGCGTCATATTGTTCAAACGCAAAAAGCTTCCATCCTCCAGATAGCGGGTGGAAACTTCGTTGGAATTGGTGAGGTCCTCGTTTTCGTATTGAACCGCCAGATCGGTGGTATTAAAATTGGAAGCCAGCAAACCTTTGGTAAACAATGACATCGCCGTGTGATTGTAAATCTGATTCCCGGATACTCCATTGAAATTGATTCCGAGATCAAAATTGTGGTAATCAAGATTCAGATAAAAAGCATATAACAAGTCGGGAAGCGCGCTACCCAGGACGGATCTGTCTGCCGACAATACGCTGAGGCCATCTTCTCCGATCCCCATAAATGTTTTCATAAAAAACGACCCGATCGGTTCTCCATTGATGTTCCCGTTGATGGTCGCTCCAGTTTGACCAGCACCCTGAGCAGCTCCCGTGGTGAGGACTTTGTACGGAGACTCCTTGACGGTATTGCCTGTATAGGAAATATTTCCACCAATGCTGTACCCGAAAGCTCTCGAAGGATCGTTTTGATACTCCAGGGCCAGTTCGATCCCGTTGTTCCTGATTTCCATATCCGGGATATTTGTCCAGTATCTGTTGGTAGGCTGTATAGGGTCGGTGGGTGTGACTTCGAGCAAAATATTCTCTGATACCTTGTTAAAATAATCAATCGTCCCACTGAGTCTGTTATCGAGCAGTCCAAAACCAAAACCGATATTGTACTGCGTGGAAACTTCCCATTGTATATCGGGATTTGCCGACCTGGTATAGATCGTTCCGTAAGGATAATCCTCGATGGTGGACTCTGTTCCTTTGATCGGATAGGTATCGCTGTTGTCCTTACTATCCGTATAACTCAGCTTGGTTATCTTGGATGGAATTTCCTGGTTGCCCGTCTTACCCCAGCTAGCTCTCAATTTGAGATTTGAAAAGGCATTCAGTGAACTCAGGAAATCTTCATTGATGATATTCCAGCCAATGGCGACAGAAGGAAAAATACCGTATTTATTATTGGCACCGAACTTGGAAGATCCATCAGCCCGCACGGTCGCCGTGACCAGGTAGGTGTCATCAAAACCATAATTTACCCGACCGAAAAAAGATTGCAATTCGTTGCGGACGGCGTATGTGTAAAGATTGGTCGGTGTACTCACCCCACTGATCTGATCCTGATACTTGGGATCGATCCCGTTGTCAGAGAATCCTTCCAGATCAAAACTCTTCTGGTGCACAAAAATCCGTTGATAAGTATGACCAGCCAGAAATGTCAGTGATTGTTTGTTTCGAAACAGGTTGTAGGTCAGCGTATTTTCAACCAGCGAATTGGAGTTGGAAGTCTGGATCGAACTCAGGGTTCCATTGATCAGGTCTTCCAGTAGTGGGTATGGTTTGAACTGGACATCCCGGTTGCTGGTGGAATAATCGACCCCGAGGTTGAGCCGGTATACCAAACCGTCGATCAACTCATAGGACGGAGTGATACTGGCCATTATCCGGTGATTGAGGATGTGATCACTGTACACTTTTTCGCGGGTAAGAGGATTCAACTTATTTTCCAGTAGCGTAGGCACCCCATTGGTATATACCGGGGTAGTAGGGTTCAACAACAACATATCTCCCACCATCGACCAGGAATCAGCTCTTTGGTTTTCGGTCCGGCTGGCTGCGATATTGAGCGCTACCCTCAATTTATCGTTCATGCCGATCTGGGACATATTGAACCGGCCGGAGTATCGGGTCAGGTCGTTCCCTCTTAATATCCCTTCCTGGTCGTCCATACCGAGTGAGGAGTGATAGGTGAAATTATTGGCTCCTCCGCTCAGGGCCAGATTCACATTACGAGTCATGGCTTTTCTGGTGAGTTCGTCCTGCCAGTCGGTATCGGCTCCACCATCATCGAGCGTGGCTCCTATCCCGGTCACTTGCCGCCGAAATTCATCCGCACTAAAGACATCTACCTTTTTCGCCAATTGGGAAATACCTGAAGATAGATTCACGTCGATCCGCGTTCTCCCCGAAAGTCCCTTTTTGGTCGTGATCACGATGACGCCGTTCGCTGCCCGGGCACCGTAAATGGCTGCTGCGGAAGCATCCTTCAGTACATCGATGCTCTCGATGTCCCGGGGATTGATAAAGTTCAAAGGATTGGTCACCACACCCGTCCCGGAATTATCGAGCGCGAAACCATCGACGACGTAAAGGGGGGTGGTTCCAGACCGCAAACTTCCGATTCCCCGAATTATGACGTTCTGTTCGGACCCAGGTTCCCCGCTTATATTGGTGACGTTGACTCCGGCGACCTTCCCCTGGAGCAATTGGCCCGGGTTGGATACCACGCCTTTGTTGAACGATTCGCTTTTCAATGAAGAAATGGAACCCGTCACGTCTCTCCGGCGTTGTGTCCCGTATCCTACGACCACCACCTGATCGAGAGTCTGGGAATCCTCTTCCAATACGATTTGAATAGATGTTTGGCCGTCAACAGCTATTTCCTGGGTCTGATATCCAATATAGGAAACCACCAGGACAGCATCATGAGGTACCCCTGTCAGGGAAAAACTTCCATCAAAATCTGTGGCAGATCCAATCGCGGTTCCTTGAACCACAATGTTTACCCCGATTAAAGGCTCACCAAGGGCGTCCGTTACCGTACCCGTTATTTGGTTTTGAGACGTTTGAGCAATTAGGGAAGTTAACGTTACCAATAAAATTCCAGCAAGGTAGATTTTTTGGCAAATAAGGTAGAACTTTTTTTCCATAGCTTGGGTTTTAAAGTATTTTATATTGACTTTTTATCCTTTCAGCAAACATAAGATAGATAAATACTCATAATGCCTATTATT
>CALEIL010000234.1 GCA_937876435.1 uncultured Bacteroidota bacterium | reverse complement strand
CAATTCAAAAAGCGGGATTGTAACCTGGGTTCTCGCAGAGGTGCAGAGGCGCAAAGGGAACCTCCCGCAGATTCCGCATATAACCGCAGATCAGGGGGATGGGTTCTCGCAGAGGTGCAAAGCCGTAGAGGAAGAGAACATGGTAACTCTTAGCGCCTTAGCGTCCTGGCGAGAGTATAGGAGGAATTTCTCGCAAAGCCGCAGAGCCGCAAAAAGGAATCTCCCGCAGATTCCGCAGATAACCGCAGATCAGGGGGATGGGTTCTCGCAAAGCCGCAGGGACGCAAAGGGGAATTTCTCGGCATGGTACAGAGACACAAAGGGAATCTCCCGCAGATAGCTGCAGATCAGGGGGGTGGGTTTCACGACTACCATGAATAGGGAAAGCAGATGAGCAGGTACGTAGACATTGCCTCTGGTCATATGCAACCCTATGTAACCAAATACATCGATAAATCCGATATTGACGATTGAAATATTTAAACGAATTTGTACGGTTGAATTATGATCGGATAATTTTGTTTCGTACTCTTATATTCTGTTTCTTAGAAGTCAAATATGAAAATCGGTTTATTCATCCCTTGTTATATCGACCAGTTTTTCCCCAATGTGGGCAAAGCCACGCTGAGTATATTGGAAAATCTCGGATACGAGGTGGATTATCCCCTCGATCAGACGTGTTGTGGTCAGCCCATGGTCAATTCGGGATTTGTGCAGGAAGGTGGAGCGGTGACTGACAATTTCAGACGGGTATTCGAGGATTATGATGTAGTCGTAGGGCCTTCGGGAAGTTGTGTCCATCATCTGGTCGATCACGAGAAAATCGGTAGTCGTTCAGGAGAACCGGAAGTTTTTGAGTTGTTCAGTTTCTTGTATGAACAGCAGAATTTTCCCACCATCCTAAAACCCTTTCCTCACAAGGTCGGGCTGCATTATTCCTGTCATGCACTCCGGGGATTGCATATCGCTACTTCCAGTGAATTGGTCGAACCCTACTTTTCAAAGATTCAACACGTACTGGATGCGATACCAGATATGCAGATCGTCCCGCTGGATAATGTGGACGAATGTTGTGGTTTTGGAGGGACCTTTTCGGTCTTCGAAAGCGCGGTGTCGATCGATATGGGGGAACGAAGGATTGACGATCATCTGGTTCACGAGGCTGAATACATAGTTTCCATGGATAGTTCCTGTCTGATGCATCTGGAAGGAATTGCCCGGAAACGAAAGGACAATGTCGGGTTTCTACATCTGGCTGAACTCGTCGCAAATCTATGGCCATGAAACGAACAAAACACGCACAAGCTGCGGATCATTACATTCACGAATCCCCTTCACCGAAAGCCCAGCATAATGCAGGGATCCACCTTCGGCAAAAGAGGGACAGGGTAGCGAATGAAGTACCCGAATTTGAGTTGTTGCGTAGTCAGGCTTCGCAGATCAAAAAGCATACACTCACTCATCTGGACAGATACCTGGAAGAATTTGAGAAGAACCTGATAGCCAATGGGGTTCACGTCCATTGGGCAGTGAATGGCGATGAATTGAACCAGTACGTTTATGACATTCTCCAAAGCCACGAGGTGCCTTACATCGTCAAAAGCAAATCAATGCTGACCGAGGAATGCGGGCTCAATCATTTTTTGGAACAAAAGGGTCTGGAGGTGTACGATACTGACCTGGGAGAGCGCATTGTCCAATTGGCCCATGAACCCCCCAGTCACATCGTGGTACCTGCCATGCACAAAACAAGGGAGGAGATATCAGAGCTTTTTCATAAAACCATGAATACGGAATCGGGAAATCTCGATGCTAAGTATTTGACCGTTTCAGCCCGTCAGGATTTACGGGAAAAATTTATGAACGCTAAGGCAGCTATTACAGGAGTCAATTTTGGGGTGGCTGAGACCGGAACGATCACGATATGTACCAATGAGGGCAATGCCGACCTGGGTGTCAACAAAGCCCCTGTCCAGATCCATTGTATGGGCATCGAAAAATTGATTCCCAGACAGAGGGATCTGGGGGTATTCATCCGGTTGTTGGCCCGTAGCGCCACCGGACAGCGGATTACCACTTATACCAGTCACTACCAAAGACCCCGGAAAGGCAGTGAAATGCATCTGATTCTGGTGGACAACGGCCGATCTGCCCATTTGGGCATGGAGGATTTCTGGGAGGCGTTGAAATGCATCCGTTGCGGAGCCTGCATGAATACCTGTCCGGTTTTCAGATCGGGTGGGGGACATAGTTATGGATATTCGGTGCCCGGTCCCATCGGCAGTATTATCGCCCCGGCCCGTCAATCCGGGGAGTATGATGATCTGCCGTTTGCTTCATCGCTGTGCGGTTCGTGCAGCGCGGTGTGCCCGGTAAAAATCGATATACACGGTCAGTTGTTGAAATGGAGGGAAGTCATCGTAGATGAGGGGAACGTCGAAAAGAAGAAATCTATACCTATGAAATGGGGGAGTCGGGTTCTTTCCCGTCCGGGACTTTACCGGTTTTCAGGTAAAATGGCGAGAAAAATGCTATCGTGGTTTCCCGGGTTGGGGCGCCGTACCGTTAAAGACTGGACCCGGGGCAGAGAATTACCCGAGGCACCACGTGAAAGTTTCCGGGAATGGTATTTGAAAAATAGAAAGAATCAAAACTAATGTCTGGTCGGGAAAAAATACTCCAATCGGTTCGGGCCAATAGGCCACCATCAGAAGAACTTCCTGCGGAATGGAATCTGCCGGGGCAAGCCATAGATCCAATGGATCAATTTACGTTTCATCTTGAGGCCATCGGTGGTGTTGCAAGATTTTTTGAGTCAAAATCGCTGGCGATAGCGGCGTTATCGGAGTTAAGCCCTGATTTGCTGATTCGGGATTTGGTTCGGGGGATTGGCCTGGAAGATAGTGACCTGGAACCAGATATTACGGTGGTGGAAGCCCGAGCGGCGGTGGCAGAGAATGCAGCGGTGTACATCACTGATCAGGAAGCGATCGAGCGGAATTATTTGTTTCTGGGGCAGAAATTGATCGCCCTCGTTTCCCGGCAAACGTTATTATCGGATATGCACGAGGCTTACGAGAAAATTGATCTGGCCTCCACGGGTTTTGGAATTTTCATTGCAGGACCCTCCGCTACAGCGGACATTGCTCAGATCCTGGTCCGGGGAGCTCATGGTCCTTCGGAGATGGAGGTATGGGTTTATGTGAATGATTAATATTCAGTCGTTTATTAAATTTGATTTTTGATAATCAAAACCTTCTCTCAGCCGTCAGCTTTCAGCTTTCAGCTATCTGCTGTCAGCTATCGGCTATCAGCTATTAGCAATTAGCTTTTAGCTGTGCGAGTGCGTAA